>JASFIT010000218.1:0-7830 GCA_050122535.1 Desulfobacteraceae bacterium
CATCTCCAAAAGAATGGAATTAAGAAGAGATATGAGTATGATAGGGCAAAAGTAGCAAAAAGTCAAGTATTTTAAACCACTTGCATGATTTCCGGAAGATCTCTTTTTACTCCTTACTCCTTACTTGTCACTCCTCACTCGCTTGGCGCGCCGAAGCCTTCAGGCGCCCGTCCTACGCAGTAGCCCTGCTGCGGAGGATGGAAAGGCGGCTGCTCTACCTGGCCCGCCATAGCTTCTCGACCTCCATAGCTTTAGCGACGGAGGTTAGCGGCGGCGGCGTTATTCAGGGCGTCCCCCATTCTTGTGGTTGCAAACGAACAATTGATGATTACTTGTAGATAAAGTTAACAAAAGTTATTTCAGATCCTACGAGGAATCAAAGCACAGGGGGAAAAGAAATGGAAGAGTGGTCCTACAAGAAATACCAGGTCAAAGAGGGGCTTAAGCCGGGAAGCAAAAATTTCCAATATTTCTTTGTTGTTTCCGAAGGTGGCGACAAGAAGTGTAATTATTGTGTCTGGATCGAAGATGAGGCCTTGTCTCGTTTTGATCCCTCCAAAAAATTTGACGCCATCGTATCTTCCAAGCGACAGGATTGGGGCAACTGGGTCAAGGAAAAAATTGACAAGGAAGATTTCAGAAATAGCGTGCTGAAATTTGAAAGAGAGGGCGAAAAAGAGATTGATCTGGCTGAAATGGAAGAACATATGACCATGGATTAGTCAGGATTAAGGGGGGAAGATGAAACCAAGTTACTCTTGGCTACTTCTCTTCTTTGAAACCCTTTGGATAATAGCCCCAATGGACTTTTGAGTAGACATTGGCGGCAGTGCTGCAGTGATAAATGGCATACGCCCAGGGATCTTCTTCACGTAACTCCACAAGAAAGAAATCAAGTTCTCGGCGTACATACCTCATCATTTCCTTCCCATTGTCCTGCTTACCATCCGTTTCAAGAAATTGGACGATGAAGGTACTTCCTTCCCCTGGTGCTATTAGAGCGACCGGATCTGGATTCTTTTCATATGTTAATTTCATATGAGCATCATCAGTATTTACGGTTCCTTCCATCCATTTCCATCTGGGTCTTTTCAATTCACACCCTCCGTTACCAAAAACTTATTCAAAACCTTGAATTCCTACCAACCTACCCAATCCTTTACTGATTTACAAATGGACGTCCCTCTTTTCATTACGTCAGCTTCAACCGTTTGTTATGCGATCCTGTTCAATGTCTTCAATATGAATAAAGTTACATTCTCGCTTGTGATATTAAATAGAGGTCTATAGCAATGGACTCCATAAAAAAGAAAACGGCAATGAGCGGCATTAGAACTGATACTGCTCTATTCCTGTGTCTTAATAGCTTAACAGATAGTATGATTTCGGTGATAAGCCAGGACAGATTAAGAAGAGGAACCAATACAAACAGAATTAGGAGAATGGTGAATCCTGCATCCATACGATTAAATCCAAAAATTAAATCAAATGCGGCGCCGACATAAAGGATAATCGGCAATTGGGTTAAGAAAATCGCTATACCTCTAAAAATATTCAGTTTCAGCCCCTAAGGTAAAACTTTGATAGTGCAAAAGTATGCCTAATTTGTCTTCTGTACCGCATAAAAATGATATTAGATAGACTCTCGTTTTTTTCACGCCCAATAAAATCTACCTATTGATGGATAAAGTTATTGAGTTATTGAGCTACGTCCCCCTTCCATTGGGGAGTACTATTCACTTCTTTCTTCTTTTCTCTTTTCAATTTTCGTTTTTCCTTTGGACTAAGGCGGGCCTTTTTCTGTTGTTCCCTTTTGCCTTTATCTCTTTTTCCTTTATCACCCATATCTGTTTCTCCTTTCTTGAAAATGACTTTTTTATGCCCATGCCGCCCAACTTTGATTTAGGTGGTCTGAAGGACTCAGCTTTTGGGAGAACGAGCTGTGTGCGGTCACGAGAATGGTGTGCATCTATTTGGGGCGGGTCTCATAGAAATGATATGAAGAAGAGATGTCTATATGATAGGAAAAAATCAGCAAAAAGTCAAGTATTTTAAAACACTTGCACCCTGAGAGGACTTATTTCAGATTGGGAAGTTACTTATTTATTTATGCCCATCCCCCCGTCCCCTTTTCCCAAGCTCTTACCGCAGCGAAGCTAGATCATCAAAAGGCGGGCAGTTCTCCAAGTGCCATGCGGGTGAGCTGTGTTATGAATACGGGCTTAAGGCCTTCTTCACTAGCAGGTTTAGCTAGCGCACCCATGCAGAGGGGACAGAGAAACACCATAGCCTCACCGCCTGCTTCCGAAGCGTCCTGGATGTTCTTGGTCATGAATGGCCTTGTTCTCTCGGGGTCAATACGTGAAAAGAGAGAACCACAGCACAGGGCGGATTCCCGATCGTACTTTCTGGCCACCCTTTCCACGCCCAGGAATTCAAACATCTCGTCAAGGATAGGATCCATTTCACCTGTATATCTGGAAGCGCAGGGTCTCTGGTAGGCTATTTTCCGATGAAGTGGGGTGATCCTGTCTTGATGCGCTTTCAGGTAATTGCGCATGTATTCCACAATATGTAACGGTTTGAAGGGAACTTGTACATTGTATTCGGGCATTTTGGAGATCATGGAATAGCAATCATCATGAATGAATACGATTTCCGGCAGACCAACTGCGGCAAGTTTGTCTATGAAGCCTTGGGCATTTGCCTTTAGGCGACTATCCATCCCAATATGGACATAACCCAGGTAGCAGAAATACTCACCACCCTTGGCAATGGTCATTCCCTCGAACATCTGGCCACCCACGGCTCCATCTGGCAAAGCCCATTCCATGGCGCAGAGCGAGAGAGCCGGTTTTGTCTCATCACCCCGTGTCAGTGCTGACGGTACCGTTGCGCCTGCATCCATAAATTTTCTCGTTTTTTCAGGTATGCTTAAGGCATTATGGACTTCCTGCAGCCGGTTGATGAGATCGAAAGGATTGGCACCCGTAGGGCAGTATTCGTTGCAGGCACAGCAGGTCACACATTGTTTCAGAATTTCGGCCGGCCTCCCATCCATGAGCTCTTCTATCTGTTGAACGGCTGTTTCCTTGTCATAATCCACATACTGGCAGCGGACCAGGCAATCACCACATAAATCACACTTTTCTTGATGCCACATATTTCAACCTCCCCTTTTTCCCATGCTACAGGTTCTTCTCCTTGTTGTTTACAAGAGCGTTACGCACAGCGGGCAGCCAGTTGCACGCCTCATGCCCATGCCTCCCTCTCCATAAGGCGTGTATCTCATATTTTCTTGCCCATTTCGACTCAAGAAAATAATCCCTCTTCCTAGGGATAAGGATTTTCAAGATGTTTATTGGGTATCCTAACAAAACCAATGGTCTCATTAGGAGAAAAGTAGGCACATTTTGAGGGGATGCTCCATTGAGAACCTCCAGAGTGAGGTTATTGGATGGAAGGAAAATCTTGTTTAAAAGAACAACAAAATGCATTTAAAGTCAAGGGAAATTGGCGGGTGTTGACGAAGAGAAAAAACTTATAATTTAATGATCGTCCCCCATTTGGTTAGGTCAGGAAAATGATAAATGATGGATGCATGCCCCGTGAAATTGCGCAGCACTATTTCACTGGGGATAGATTTAATCCTTCTTCCGTCTTCCGTACTCCCTGCCCTCCATAGCTTTAGCGAAGGAGGGTGTCATCCGTCCTCCGTCCTCTGTCCTCTGTCCTCCTTGCCGCGCCGTAGTCTTCTGACGAAGGCGGGTGTCATCTGGACCGGACGTCTCCCTGTTCACGTCTCTTCGGATATTAGATACCTAACCGCAGCCCGCAAGACCTGCCGAAATTCGGGCTTCTTTGAGCCATAAGATATAATTTGAGCTCCGCCGCCCCTCTTTAAATACAATTCACGCAGCACATAATAGGCTCGATCCAGATTGCTCATTTCTAATTTGAACACTCTTGGTTTGTCTCCTTTTATCTTTGGATGTACAATTATTTTGTAGAATGAGGTGATAGGGAAATCTGTCCCAATCACTTCGGGCTGATAATATTCGACACCAATAACAAAATAATTCTTCGTTTGTACCACCATTCGGGCCCATGTCGCCCTAGCCACCGGAGATCCATCAGCCAGCCATTTATCTCTATGGTTCTCTATCCAGATTTCTCGAATTTGATCACGAATGTTATCCGCATCTGGGTATTTCCCCTGGCCATTCAAGGCAATGTCAAGCTTTGAAAGAAGATTTAGATCTTTGGGTGCAACTTTCAGACACTCCCGGATGACGACCTCAGCCCGTTCATATTTTTCGGCAAATATCAAGTCTTGCGCATCTAGAGCCCTTTGATTTAAGTCCAATTCATCGGCCGCAGAAACCGTTGATAAGAAGGCGCAGAAAATTAGACATGTGCAGAACAATACATTCATCCTCATAACCCACCTCCGGTAGACATCTTGCCTGCCATTGAGCAGAGCGTTACATTTATAAGCGGCTACCAGTTCAGCCGCGTGTTAGATGTCTACAGATCGATTTTCACCGTTTTTAGGATTTTTTGGATTTCCTTGCGTGTGCCTGTTTTTTCATCCTGTCTGGTGCCCGCCCCGATCATGAAGAAATAATCGCCTCTGGGCACGATCCATAACTCGGACGTTGTGGGAAACGTTCGGCCATCTGGTGCTTGTAGCGAGTAATTAAACCTCAAATAGCCGGACTTAATTCTGGACACTTCGGTATCGATAGGTCCTTCCACCAGTTCATAGTCTTTGAAAATGCTCGCAAACTGACCCGATACCATGGATAGTATTTGCTTTGGATCTGTTCCCTTTAGTTGACCAAAGGGCTTTACGTTGATTTTTAAACTTGGGTTAAGGTCGTCAAAAGGTTCTGGGTGCTTCATCATGGCCACAAGGGGGGCCGTTGCATACTTCAGCATCAGTTTCTGAAATTCCTCATCGCTCAGCTTCGTTCGCTTGAGGTTTTCTAGGTTTTGTTTGGCCGTGAGAAATTGCCATGACTCGGGCTTTGTGACCTCAAAACCTACGCTCACACTCCTAAAAGTGTTCTCGCTATCCCCCGCGAGAGCCATTCCAATCATCAGGAGCAACCAGATTCCAGCCAGTAATATTCGTTTCATTTTTTTCTCCTCACATTATTTGGCTTTGACTTGCCGCGCCTAAAAGCGACACTTTATTGTTGAATTAGCAAAACACAATTATACCGGAAAAAGAATTTGAAGCGGACTTTCCCCTATGCTCCATACTCACTCCGCCTGTCGACCCTTCGACATAGCTCAGGGTCCATGCTGGGCAAAGTAGAAGCATCAACCTTGAGCCGTTCGGCCTTGAGCTCTTGGCCGAAAGGCTACGTCGAAGCATCGAAGCACAGCGGGGATCCCGTTTACGGGGCCCTATGAAATGCTTGCCCTGTTGAATGCCTGCCCTGTTGAATTTTTACCCCGTGAAATCCGCCGCAGGCGGCCATTTCACTGGGGCCGCTTCGCGGACCCCCCTCTGGGGGATTCAACCGGGGCAAAGCCTATTCAACTGCGGCGCAGACTATTCCAACGAGGGACGACCTCTTGTTATGACTATTAACAAATAACGATCAACTATTCCTTTAGAACCATGTCTATGCACATGACAGCAGCAAGAATCAATTGGCGAACCACATCATCTTCTGGGACAGATTCGGATATTTCCAGCACGTAGTTATCCGCACTCGTAAACAATTCTTTGCCCATGCCCGCCCACTTCTTTGTGACGTGAGCATATTCGGTCCCGTTGTTAACGAACCTGAAATCCCAACCTGTCCATTTGCCATTCAATTGACAAATGGGCTCATCGTCGGCATCAAGCACATTGAAAGCTCCGCCTATGGAAAAGAGTTTCTGCTTGAAGCCTCCTATGGGTTGATCATGCTCATCCAGGACGCTGACCTTTGATAAGAGCAGGGAAACACCTCTGTTGACACGAACGACCTGTCGACCATCTGGCGTTCTTATCTGAATATCAAAAGGAGTCATGCGCTTATAATCCGTAAACCTGAAGATTTTTGTTAGGAATCCCAGTTTATCTTCACGGCACTCCATGACAATTTCGCCTGTTTGAGGGTCATAGATGTCATAGTTGTTTGCGGCCTTAAACATCCCTACATGCTCTTTGACAAGGAACACATTTCTTTTCAACAATTCGTGCATAATTTCCTCCTTTGTATTTGGCTCTACCCCTGGCATCGAGTTAGGCTTTTGCCTAACCCACAGCTTCGGACGGAGAAAGGGGAGGCCTTAAAATAAATTAAGATTTTTGAATCTCTAGAAGAGTTTGCTCCCAACAGAATGGAAACCTTCTGTCAGAACAAAGGTCTTGGCGTGCATCACCATGAGGATAATAATGAAGAAGAGATGTGTATATGATAGGATAGAACTACAGAAAAGTCAAGTATTTTAAAGTACTTCCATGAAACCTGGCGGCCAATGGCCCACTAATTTAAAGCTATGCAGCTCTTGTATACAGTGCGACGATAAGAACGACTTTTACCGATTTCAGCCTAAGGCTGTTTTCGGGAATGAAAATTGATGGATGCTGTTCTTGTTTTGCCCTAAGCTCTTTGCCACGTGCTCCACGCTTTGTAAGGTTATTTACTTATTTACGGACGTCCCCCTTTTCTTTCTTCAGGCGCCCGTCCTCTCCATCCTCCGTAGCGGTGCTACTGCGGAGGACGGGCGTAGCAGGGCTACTGCGGGGGATGGAAAGTCGGCTGTTTTCTGTTCTCTGTCCTCCGTCCTCCTTGCCGCGCCGTAGTCTTCTGTGGTCCGTCATCCGTCCCCCTTTTCACGCCGTAGCCTCGGCGACGGCGGCTGCTCTTACCTCTGCCCTGTCTTCTGTCATCCCTGCCCTCCGTAGTCTTGACGTAGGAGGGTGTCTACTGTCCTCCTTGGCCCGCCATAGCCTTTCGGCGAAGGCGGCTGGCCCTGGCGTCCCCCCCTCCCTCTCGTCTTCCAATTCATTTGACTCCGTCGGTTTGATCGAATAGAAAAAAGCCTATTGACAACTTTGCGGCAACGGCGGAGACGAAAATCATTTCCTCATTTTTCAAAGATAGACTTTTCTATGGTTGGGTGGTCATAGGGGCCGGCCTTATGATTGCTGTGATCGGTATTGGCACACGCTATTCCTTTGGCGTGTTCTTAAAATCCGTAGAAGGCGAGTTTGGTATAAGCCGGGGAGCAACTTCCGGTATTTTTTCCGTTTACATGCTGCTGTGCAGTTTGCTCACCGTTATTGGGGGCTGGGCTTTGGACAAATACGGACCGAGGAAAATTGCCTTTCTAATGGGCTCGTTTACAGGTCTCAGCCTGGTTCTAACGAGCCAGGCCAACGCTGTATGGCAATTGTTTATAACTTACGGTTTGCTCCTATCGCTAGGGACAGCCCCTATATATACGGTTGTAAACTCTACAACGTCTAGGTGGTTTGATAAAAAACGAGGTTTTGCTGTGGGCATTACTTCTTCAGGAGGGGGATTGGGGATCATCGTTCTTGCACCATTCGCCACATACCTCATTTCTGTCTTTGGTTGGCGTATAGCGTTTGTATTGCTGGGGCTCATTGCATGGATCATTATGGTTTCGATGTCTCTGCTGTTAATAAAAGACCCGAGTGATATTGGACTTTCGCCCGATGGCGTGAGATCAAAGCCAGTTCAAACAGCTTCACAAATGAAGGAGAGTGTAGCCCAGCCTATTGCCTATTCAGTGGTTCAGGCATTCAGAACAAGCCAGTTCTGGCTTTTAGGGTTCACCTGGATCTTCCTATCTCTATGT
>JASFIT010000219.1:0-7772 GCA_050122535.1 Desulfobacteraceae bacterium
AAAGAAATCATTTCATTACTAGGAAAAAATTTCTCAAAATATCCGCAGCGGGACTTTTGGGCGTAGGGCTTTTGGGAAAGGCCCGCCGTCTCCTGGCCAAACCCCAGAAAACGCAAACCCAAGAGATACCTGAGTACCGCATACTCGGAAGGACCGGAATTAAAGTGTCGGCAGTCGGCTACGGTGCCTCCCGCACGCTAGAGCCATCCCTGGTGAAGGCGGCTCTGGAGACTGGCATCAACTTTCTTGACACGGGCCGACGTTATTTCAGGGGGCAGCATGAGGCCATGTTGGGAAAGGTGATCAAAGGTATCCGCCAGAAGGTCATCATCCAGTCCAAGATACGCATCCGCCCTGCGGAGAGGGGGGAGGCTCTTGATACTCAAGAGATGCGGAACAGCCGCCGTGCCCTGATGGAGACCTCCCTACGTGAAAGCCTTCATGCCCTTCAGACCGATTACATTGACATTATGCTTCTGCACGGAGCCAGCACAACGGAAGTCATTAATGATAATACTGTGATGGAGTTCTTCCTTGAGGCAAAAAGAAAAGGCAAGATACGGGCCTGTGGGTTTTCATCCCATGCCAATCAGTTGGAACTGGTAAGAGATGCCAATCGAAGTAAGTTTTATGATGTGATCATGGTCCCCTACAATCACAAAGGCGCATATAGACATTCAAGAGCCGGATATCACAGCAAGTGGAACCAGTCCGCATTGGAGGAGGAACTTAAAAAGGCTGAGAACAACAGGATCGGAATCGTTGCTATGAAAACTTGTTCAGGTGGTCCGTATTCCTCCGATAGTGTCGCGAAGCCCACATTTAAAGACGCTCTCAAATGGATATTAAGCCATAGCTACATCAGTACCATGGCAGTGGCTATGGCCAATATCAAGGAAATCAAAGAAGATGTTCAGGCCATGTTTTAAATATAGTTCTCGACTGATGACAAGGCATATTGTATGAATTGTTGATTGGGGATTGGAGTAGTGTTGAGAGTGTGCAGATCTCTCGCACATCTTGCCCGGCAGCAGATTCTAAAGGCAGGATGCTTTCAAATGAGCAAATTCAAAAGAAGGAGAGAGTCATGGGAGATGAAGGTATCAATAGAAGAGAGTTCATCTTAAAGACGGCACTTGGTTTGATAACGGCCAGCCTTGGTGTTCACCCCGTTAGAGCAGCCAGTAAAGAGATAGGCAAATCGCCAAAAATGGTTTATCGAACTCTTGGCAGAACCGGCCTGTCAATTCCCGTAATAAGCTTTGGCGTAATGAATTCTGATAGCCCCGATCTGATCAGAAAGGCCCTTGATATGGGAATTAGGCACTTGGATACCGCACATGTCTATTTGAGGGGCAATAGCGAAAAAGTCATAGGGCGAATTCTGGAGGAAAGAAAATGTAGGAATGAGGTTTATGTTGCCACCAAAATGCTGTTTGCTCGAGACAGGGAGAAGAAAGTTTTTATTCGTGAAGGGCAAGGGAGATATGTTGGAGCGACTGAAAACAATTTTAACGAACAGCTAGCAACAAGTCTTAAGCGCCTTCGCACAGACTATGTGGATATCCTATACCTTCATAACTGTTACGGCCCTCTAATGCCGACCTATGAAGCAATGATGGATGTATTTGCAAAAGCTAAGGAGTCTGGGAAGGCAAGGTTTATAGGAATAACTACCCATTCCAATGAACCGGAAACGATCCGTGCTGCTGCAGATGCAGGCATGTGGGATGTCATCCTGACTTCATATAACTTTATGCAGAAGCATAAAGAAGAGGTAAAAAAGGCCGTTGAGTATTCGGCACAAAAAGGCTTAGGCGTCATAGCTATGAAAACTCAGGGTGGAGTAAAATTGAACCGGGAAAAAACCGTGGAAGTCAACCACGCGGCCGCCCTCAAATGGGTGCTAAACGACCCAAACGTGTGTACAACCATTCCAGGGATGACCACGTTCGACCAGATGGATTTAGACTTGAGTGTGATGAGAGATCTTTCATTGTCAGAGGAGGAAAAGAGAGATCTGAAGATATCATCACTGCTAGGGGAACCTTTATACTGCCAGCAGTGTGGCTCTTGTGTCCACTCCTGTTTGCAAGGAGTTGACATCCCTGCGCTTATGAGGGCTTACATGTATGCAGAGGGCTATGGTAATCTTATTCAGTCCGATTGGACCATCGACACACTTCCGGCAGAGCATAGCCTCCAGGCTTGTCGAAGGTGTGGAATATGCACGGCCTCATGTCGTTATGGAATAAACATAAGCGATCGTTTGGATTTCCTCATGACCAGGAGCCCGGTACAAAGCAGGCGCATATAATTTAAATTGTATAGAGGAATTTATGAAAACAAAGAATAGCGTTCTTGTTGCAGCTATTTTCTTCATTTGTATAACCCTCATTAACCCACTGGTTTCCGACGCGGTCTCGCGTGATGAATTGACTAGAGACAAGGCGTTTTTAAGAGCCTTGATGCCTAAAGATGCTGAGAGCCCAGGCTGGCAGGCTGTTTCAAGTCCGCAATTCTTCGAAGCCCAAAACCTGTGGGAATACATCAACGGGCAGGCAGAGATGTATATCGATTACGGCTTCCATCTTGTGGTGACTCTGGAATACAGGTCCATGGACGGCACGAGATCCATGGCCATCGAAATATTTCAGATGAAGAACCCAAAGCATGCATTTGGCATATATGCTGCTGAGCGCTCATTCGATGACCGTCCCATCAATATTGGGGGTCAGGGGTACATAGGGGAAAACGTCCTTAATTTTTGGAAAGCTCAATATTATGTTAAGCTCACGTCGTTTCAAGTGTCCTCGGATACAAAAGAAATCCTCATGATGTTGGCAAGTGTCATCGCCGCCAAAATTAAGGGAACTTATTCTGAGCCAGAACTATTCGCCTGTTTCCCCAAAGAGAACAGGGTGCAAATGAGTGAGCGGTTCATACCCAAGAACTTCCTGGGGCAGTCTTTTCTGGAGAATGGCTATCGGGTGGAATACAAGAAGGGGGGCAATAGCTACCAGGTATTTCTGGTCAAAAACGTTTCTCGCGAAAAAGCAGAAGAAGCCTTCGCAAAATACGAGGATTTCCTCAAATCTCAAAATGAGAAGATATCATTATTAGAAAAAGACGATTATCAGGTTATTTTCGGGGAGGGAGAAAAAGGCAAAGCCATATTTCAATACGGCTTTTTCGTGGGAGGGATTTTGAACAAGGAGGATTTGTCAGAAGCCGAAAGGGTCATCGAGATAATTGTCCAGAAGTTAAAGGAGGGATGTTCCTAAAAAAGAATTTGGGGACAAAGCATGCCGGACAAAATAGGGGTAATAAATATGTTGTATAGCAGGTTTTTTAGGAACATTTATCTGCTGCTATAAGACCGAATTTCAAGGATTCTTGAGTATTCTAAGGGTTAGCCAAAGAAAATCTCATACCCCAAAACTAACGACTTCGATAAAAGGTTCGATTGGCTATCCGCTAAAAACTTAATTGTAATTAATCGGTAGAGGGAAAGAATAAGGGGCCCGAAAAGCATTGGGCCCCTTATATTTTTGGTTAACCTGGTCACAAACTAAGTTTTAGTTCAGTATCTAGTTGAGTGAACCCCCTTTGGTTGCTCCAATTGAGCTCAGCCAGTCACTCACTTCAGGCATTTCAGCTAAGGCCCCATCGGGCAACAACCCAACCTTGAGCGCCTCGTCAATCATTTCCACCGGCACAAAGGTCATGGCATCGCGCACATCCTCAGGCAATTCTTCTAAATCCCGCTCATTGCGTTTCGGCAAGATAACCGTGTTAAGCCCGGCCCGGTGTGCTGCCAGGACCTTCATCTTGATGCCGCCCACAGGCATCACCCGGCCCCTTAGCGTCACCTCGCCTGTCATGCCCACTTCGCTACGTGCGGGCCGGCCACAAAAGAGGCTGGCTATGGCCATCACCATGGCTACACCTGCCGAGGGACCGTCCTTAGGAATGGCGCCAGCCGGCACATGCAGATGTACATCCATCTTTTCAAAAAGGCCAGGTTCAATGCCCAACTCACTCGCCTTGGAGCGCACAAAGCTGTGGGCAATCTGGGCGCTCTCCCGCATCACATCGCCCAGTTGACCCGTGAGTGTCAGTGCACCCTTACCCTTCATACTCGTGGCCTCAATAAAGAGGATATCACCACCAACAGCCGTCACGGCCAGGCCGGTGGCAATTCCAGGAATTTCAATATTTTCGGAGGACTCGGATTCGAATTTCTCCTTTTTGAGATATTCACGAACCATATCCGGGGTGACCTCCACGTGCTCCAATTCCTGAGCCGAGATCTTTACGACACTCTTCCGGCAAACGGCGCCAATTTGGCGCTCCAGGTTTCTTACACCCGCTTCTCGCGTGTAATCCTGAATGATCTTCCGCAGTGCCTCCTCGCTGAAAGTGATCTCATCTTCGCGCAGGGCATTCGCCTTAACCTGGCGCGGCACTAGGTGGTCTTGAGCAATACGGACTTTTTCATGCTCCGTGTAGCCGTCCAACTGGATGACCTCCATACGGTCACGCAAAGGGGGCGGAATGGTCTCCAACTGGTTGGCCGTGGTAATGAAAATCACATCACTCAGATCAAAATCCACATCCAGATAATGATCGCGGAATGTGTGGTTTTGCGCGGGGTCAAGCACTTCCAGCAAAGCACTACTGGGATCACCCCGCCAATCACTACCGATCTTGTCCACCTCATCCAGCATGAAAACGGGATTGCGCGTACCTGCCCGTTTAATGGCCTGGATAATACGGCCTGGCATGGCGCCGATGTAGGTGCGCCGATGCCCGCGAATTTCCGCTTCGTCTCTCATGCCGCCCAGACTCATGCGCGTGAACTTGCGTCCGAGGGCTCGGGCAATGCTCTGTCCCAAACTCGTTTTACCTACGCCGGGCGGACCCACAAAGCAGAGAATGGCACCCATCGCTTCGCTGGCCGTGGCCTCTTCACCAGGTTCTGTTTTTACGCCACGTTCTTGGACCAGCTTGCGTACGGCCAGGTATTCAATGATCCGGTCCTTCACATCCTGAAGGTCATAGTGGTCCTCGTCCAACACGGTGCGCGCATGGTGAATTTCCAACTGATCTTCACTCAACGCATTCCAAGGAAGTTCCACCAGCCAGTCCAGATAGGTCTTGATGACCGCGTATTCGGCTGACTGGGGAGACATACTGCTCAGTCGTTTCAACTCCCGCAGCGCCTCTTTTTTTGCCTCTTCAGGCAGGTTTGCATCCTCTATCTTCTCCGTATACTCAACAGCAGCAGACTGCGTTTCATCCGTTTCACCCAACTCCTTTTGAATGGCCTTGAGTTGCTGACGAAGGTAGTACTCTCGTTGGGCCTTGTCCATTTCCTCACGGGCTTCTGTCTGAATCTTTTGACCCAGGGTCAGGACTTCTTTTTCGTGGGAGAGGTGGGAGATCAAGGCGCGCAACTTTTCCTTTATACTCTCCTTCTCAAGAATCTCCTGGGCCTTTGGAATTTCTAGACGCGCGTTGGCCGCCACCAGGTAGGTCAGATAACGGATATCTTGCACCTGGTTCAGGAAATTGCCCACTTCCTCTGACAGATTGGGGGAGAGGGCGACAACTTCTTGGGCAAGGTCTCGCAGAGCGCGCTGTAGGGCATCCAGTTCTACGTCTGACTCAACCACGTCTGGCGTCAGCGTGATCCGAGCACGCAGGTAGGGGTCGGTTCCCAGCCAGTGGTCCACACGGAAACGTTCCAAACCCTGAACCACCACTTGCAGGGTGTCATTAGGCGCCTTTACCATGTGGTAAACTTTCGCGACGGTTCCCGTTTCGTAGATCTGGCCAGGTCCAGGTTCTTCGATGGAGGGATCTTTTGCGGTAAGGAGGCCGATCAGGCGATTGCCCTCTCGTGCATCTTTAACCAGTTTCACAGAACGCGGAATCCCCACCACCAAGGGGAGTGCCGAAAAAGGGAATGCTACAGTGTTTCGTAAAGGTAGGATGGGTAGCTCTTCAGGTATATTATTCACAGCATCTGTATTGTCATCAGATTCTATAAAGGTAACCATTTTATGTTCAACTCCTTCTATTCAGATTTTGTTCTAGGTTTTTTGGGAAAAACTGCTCGGGATATGGCGACTGAAAGTGTCTGTTTTATCTAGAAAAACCTGAGCGCCGGATCACCAATTTAGTTTAATACTCCAGTTTTTAACCTAATTAAATATAAGGATTGTTGGTGGGGGATGCAACCCGCAGAATTAAGTCGTTTAAAAACCTTTGTGTGAGGGAGTGTGGTGTTGCACAAATGTAAGGAAGGCTAGAACAAATCAGAAAGGCTTTCTCATTTAAGGATGTTAATTTCTTTTGGGCGGGAAAATAGGATGGCAAGGAGAATATGGCCTAGGATACCATAACCTTTTTCAGGTCAATGCCATATTTCTTCATACGGTTCCAGACCGTCACACGGTTCACCCCGAGAATTCGAGCAGCCTGGGACTGATTCCCATTGCTCTGACGTAAGGCCTCAACAAGCGCCGCCTTTTCTGCGGGGTCTCCCCGAGGGGGCGTAAAGGCTTCGTCGTTCATCTCCTCTTTGCCTTTAGCAATCTGGGCGGGCAACTGATCAGGTTCAATGAGTCCGTTCTCAGCGATGACGAAGGCATATTCCAGCGCACTCTTCAATTCTCTCACATTCCCTGGCCAGTGATAGGCCATAAATTGCTCCAGGGAAGCGGGACTCAAACCAGTAATGTTTTTTCCTGTTCGCGACTGTAATCGGCCGATGAAGGTGTTCACCAAGAGCGGAACGTCTTCCAGACGCTCCCGCAGCGGAGGTAGGTGAATAGGGATGACGTTTATGCGGAAAAAAAGGTCCTCGCGGAACCTTTTCTGGGAAATGAGCTCTTCAAGGTTTTTGTTTGTGGCCGTTATGATCCGGACATCCACAGAAACGGGTCGATGGTCTCCCACGCGTTCAAATTGCTTTGCCTCTAGAACACGAAGGAGCTTTACCTGAATGCTCAAAGGCACATCCCCTATTTCATCCAAAAAAATGTCTCCCCCATGGGCGGCCTCAAATCGCCCAAGGCGGTGGCGATGAGCTCCGGTGAAAGCCCCCTTAGTGTGGCCGAAAAGCTCACTTTCAAGGAGGGCCTCATTTAATGCAGCACAGTTGAGCTGGACAAACGGACCTTCCCTCCTTCTACCCAATTTATGGATGGCCCGGGCCACGAGTTCCTTGCCCGTCCCACTCTCTCCATAGATAATCACCGGTGCATCGCTCTGCGCAGCCTTCTCAATGACCTGAAAGGTCTTTTGCATATGGATGGACTTCCCTACTAAACCGTGAAATCCCCCCTCCGCATCCAGCTGAAGCGACAGTAGGTCAATTTCCTGATCTAATCTGTCCAATTGAGAGAGATCCATGAGGGTCTCAACAGCCCCTATGTACGCACCCTCATCATCCTTCAGAAGCGAGGCGTTCTTGATGGCAGGTAAGTAGGTGCCGTCCTTTTTCATCACGATACAGCGTTTCTTGACATCTTGACCTCGATCAAAAAGGGAACACCATGCACTCTTTTCCTCTTTAATAAGTCTGTCGCACGCATCACAATTGAGAATGGTGCAAGGCCTTCCTACCACTTCATCAGAGGTATACCCCGTAAGGCTCTCAAAGGCGCGGTTGACCATAAGGATGGTTCCATCAGGTCCCACCAACATGAAACCATCGTTCATGGTATTGAGAATCTTCTTCCAATGCCGATTAATTTCTCTTT
>JASFIT010000220.1:0-7696 GCA_050122535.1 Desulfobacteraceae bacterium
GGGACGCACTGACGCCAGGGTGATTGTGACCATGGACTTCAAAGATGATGCCTTCAGCGTCTCTGTGATGGACGAGGGAAATGGCATACCGGAAATGCCCGAAGCACCGGACATAGACAAAAAAATCGAAGAGCTGGAGACTCCAAGAGGGCTCGGCATATATTTAATGAAACAGCTTACGGACCAGGTGGATTTCAATGCACAAGGCGACGGCCACGTCGTCCGCATGGTGATCAAGCTGAGGGGCTGACGCCCGTCAAGTGACTAAAGTGATCTAAAGTGAACTAAAGTGTCTAAAGTTTCCGGAACTGAATGAGCTGGCTTGAGAGTCTTTACATTCTAACCCATTATTCCATTATTCAATGAATTCCTGAAAGGTTGGTTATGGCAAATAAGAACGAAATCACTTTTGAAACCCACGGTGCAGTCACCCTGTTAGACATTAAAGGAGATGTTACCACCGATTCAGATTCCTTCCTAAAAGACGCCTACCAGAATGCGACGGATCAAGGAACGAGCAAGATATTGCTAAAATTTGATCACGAAGCCTACATCAACAGTGGAGGCATTGCCGTGCTCATCCAGCTTCTCGCCGAAACGAAAAGGAATAAACAGCAAATCGGTATTACCGGCCTTTCAGACCATTTCAACAAAATCTTTAACATGGTGGGAATTACCAAGTTTGCCAAGATTTACGGTAACGTAGAAGAAGCGCTGCAAGGCCTAGCTGCCTCATGAAAGAATCACCACCCCAGTTAAATAGCCCTTCGGGATTTAACGGGGCAGAAACGTATTCGCTTACCGCATAGCGCGAAGGACTGAGCATTTGAGTATGTTGAGAAGCCTTTCTTAATCGCTCCATGCTCCGTGCTCTTTGCGCCATGCTATTAGGGAGGTGATCCATATGGATTTGCCTTTGGGGTATCTTTTCAAGGGTCTCAATGAAGATCAACTGGGAAGGATCATGGCCATCACCAGGGAAGTTTCCATGGAAGATGGAGAAGTGATCTTCAAAGAGGGAGAAGAGTCGGGGGCCGTTTATATTCTTAAGAACGGGGCTGTCGAGCTGATAACCCAGGTTGAAAATGATTTCGAGTTGCCCATAGCCACATTACGTAAACCCGGTGAAATCGTCGGCACATCGGCACTCGTTTCCCCTTGCCAATATAGCCTCACAGCACGTTGTACAGGAAAGGGTACCCTTCTCAGCATAGATCGATCAGCTCTGCTGGAAGCCATGTCAGAGGATCCTGATCTCGGCTACATCATCATGACCAATCTTGCAAAATACTTTTTCGATAAGCTTAAAGAAACCCGCCAGGAGTTGAGAATTCATTTTCACAATTTCAAAACGCTTTTTATACAAGCTCACTAATAGGCGCCTGAAAAGAGCCCTGGCTCTAGCAATGCTGCGAGAGAAAGAAAACGAAACATTCGAATATCGTCATAATAACAGTTAAGGGGTCGGTGAATCGACCAAGGTAACGGAGGGGAATATATGCTAGCGCACACGACCGAAATTAGTATAGATAGACAGGGTGCCCTAACCATTTTTGACATCAGGGGATATGTTTCCATGGATGCTGGACCCGCCATCGAAGAGGCATACGAGATCATAGATCCCGAGACGGTGAAGAACATACTTTTGAGATTTGACGAGGAGACTTACTTTAACAGTGAAGGTATTAAATCGATTCTGGAAATCCTTGTTGAAGCGATGAAAAATGATCAGAAAGTGGGAATAACGGGCCTTTCAAAGCATTTCAAAAAGATTTTTGGCATGGTTGGGATTACGAAGTTAGCGACAATTTTCGAAAGTGAAAATGATGCCCTGGAGGGCCTTGGCGCCGTAAAAAAATGAATCTCTCCGACCAACGGTAGGAGCTTCTGGTTCCTTAATTCGTCATAGATGGAAGGATGACAACACCAACTTGAATGTTGATTACCGATCCTTAAACTGTCATGCCCGCGAAAGCGGGCATCCAGCACTCTATGTCTTTGAGGTGTCATCTGGATTCCCGCCTGCGCGGGAATGACAAAGTATGCCATTCATCCCCGCTCTGAAAAGCGGTGCGTGCCGGCGAAGGCGACTAAAGAGGGTTCAATGAGAGGTTCAGAAGACATTCAGACTGAACTCGACAGGCGAGTACACTATTTGAGGACCCTTTATGATGTGAGTAAGGAACTGTTCGGGATCATTGATTTCGAAGGGATTCTCAGAAAATTTTTGATGATGACAACTGGCAACTTCGGGGTGGTCGAAGGCTTTGTTTCGTCTCTAGATATTTCCTCCAAAGAGGTAACCCATTTCGTTTCTGTTGGATTTGGTGAAGAAGAGCAAACTTCGTTGTCAAAAAGTGCCACTCAGTTTCTCACAGATGGGAAAAAAGAAGAGGCAGTGCTCGATGGCCCCAGTCTTGAAGGCCTTGGACGTTTCCCCAGAATTGTTGCCTGTCTACTTCCCTTCAGCGTGGACGAGAGCACTGTAGGCCTCCTCGGCCTTGGCGCCAAAATCGTGGGTGAGCCGTACAATGAGGAGGACAGAGAGCTTCTCGTGACCCTCATTAACAATCTGGTTGTGGCACTAAGGAACGCCCGAGCCTTTGAGGATATAAAATGCCTTAGCCTGGACGTGCAAGAAAAGAACGTCCAACTGGAAAAGGCGTTAGATGACCTGGATCGCCGGGTCTACCATCTAAAGACCCTGTATGACGTGAGTAGGGACATATTTAGCTCGGTAGATTTCGATGTTATCCTCAAGAACTTTTTACTAATGACCATGGGCAACTTTGGTGTCATGAAAGCGCTCCTGCTGACTATTGAAATCCCATCTGGAGAAATCAATCACTTCCAGTCAAACGGATATTTAGATGTCAATGTGATCGGACTACGAGAAAGTGTAAGGCAGTTCTTATTGGAGCGAGTTGGAGGAGATGGAATCGAACATGTTGAGGTTCTGTCAGAACCCCTCCCCGAAGTGGCCTGTGCTGTGCCCTTCACGTTGGATAACGAGTGCGCTGGTTTTCTGGGACTGGGAGCCAAACTTGTGGGCAAACCCTATAACGAAGACGACAAGGAGCTTCTTGTCACCCTCGTTAACAATTTGGTCGTGGCCTTAAAAAACGCTATTTCCTTTGAGAATATCAAGCGTCTTAACCTGGAGTTGCAGGAGAAAAACAGGCAGCTGACAAAGACACTTAAGGAGCTTCGGGCCGCCTTGAAAAAGATAGCCATTCTTGAAAGCATCAAGGCGAATCTATCCAAGTTTGCACCGACCACCGTTACCAGGATGATTGAAGGATCCCCTACTGGGGAAATCGGCGAAGCTCAGGAACGAGATTGTAGCGTCCTCTTTCTCGATATAGAAGGATACACAACGCTCACTGAGACGATCGGGCCCACTGAGATGAACAGGGTTATAGAGAAATATTTTTCCGCATTTATGGAGTCTATCTACCAGAATAATGGCGATGTGACTGAGACGTCGGGTGATGGCCTCATGGTGATCTACCTGAATGATGACGAAAAAACCAACGCCTTGGAAGCCGTGCGCACGGCTGTTATGATACGAGAAAGGGCTGGACTCATAAACCGGGAGGACAATATCCTTTCCGAACCTCTTGTTATCAACATGGGAATTTGCTCTGGCGAAGCCTTTGTGGGAGCGACAAAATTAGAAAGTCTAACAGGCTCTCGATGGACATATACCTCCCACGGCATCCCCACCAATGTGGCGGCAAGGATCTGCGGCAAAGCGACCGGGGGTGATGTACTGGTCTCCAAGGAAACGGCTGACAGGATCAAAGAGCACTTTTCTCCACAATATCTGGGCAAATTTGGCCTTAAGAACGTGTCAGAGGAGGTTGAAATTTACGCAGTGTAAGAGTGGACTGGAGCATCGGAGTGTTGGAGTATTGGAGCGGTGGAATCCTGGAATACTGGAATATTGGAATCATGAGGTTGAAGAAAAAGAATAAAAATGGCAAGGTCCTCTTTCACGACCCAGTATTCCATTATTCCTGCCCGCCATCGCGAGCCTATGCTCCCTCAGGCGAGGCGGGCGGGCCATCATTCCATCATTCCATATGAGAGGCTTATGAAGAAGAGAGTGGTTATAACCGGACTGGGACCCGTCACCCCAATAGGGCATGGCAAAGAAGAATATTGGAAAGCTCTGATTAAGGGAAAGTCTGGAGGGAAAAGAATACATTTTGAAGGGTTTGACATGGACCAGTATGCTTCACAGGTCGCATGTCCCATTGAAGGCTTCTCGCTCACCGATTTCGTTGAGCGATCTAAAGATCAGAAATACCTGGGCAGGACTTCAGCATTTGCCCTTGCCGGGACGAAATTGGCACTGGACGATTCCGGATTTGAACTGGAATTTGTCGAAAAAGGTCGGGGGTTAGGGGACTATATTGTCAAGAATATGGATTTGGAAAAGATCGGGGTCATCATCGGGGTTGGTGTTGAAAATATGGATATTTGTGAGAAAAACTATCAAAAGTTTCTTGAACACAGGGGCCCAAAAAAGATCTCACCTTTTGCCCTTCCCCACGTTCAAATCGGTTCGGTGCCAGCGAATGTATCCAAGAATTACGGCCTGAAGGGAACGACTTTCAATGTTTCTACCGCCTGTGCCTCTGCAGTTCATGCGATCATTGAGGCATACAAACAGATTCTCCTGGGAGAGGAGACTGTGATGGTGGCTGGGGGAGCGGATGCGTGCATTACACCCTATGTTTTCGGGGGTTTCGTGGCCCTAAGGGCCATGAGTAAGAGAAATAACGAACCGCAAAAGGCCTCAAGACCTTTTGACAAGGACAGGGATGGTTTTGTGATGGGGGAGGGTTCGGGCATGATTATTCTCGAGGAATTAAGCCATGCCCTGGACAGGGGCGCACCTATTTACTGTGAACTGGCAGGGTTTGGCGCCACTTCAGACGCATATCATATTACGGCACCAGATCCCGACCCAGAAATGCAGGCCAAGGCGATGACAGATGCATTGAAAACGGCAAATGCGTCTCCTGAAGAGATTGATTATATTAATGGGCATGGAACATCCACGCCCTTGAATGATCCCACTGAAACCTTTGCGATCAAAAAAGCCCTTGGGAATCATGCATACAAAGTCCCCATCAGTTCCACCAAATCCATGACGGGTCATTTGATCGGGGGATCAGGAGGGATAGAAATCATCGCGACTGCCCTCTCCATCCAAAGAGGGATAATACATCCCACAATCAACTTCGAAAGCCCAGGGGAAGGTTGTGATCTGAATTATGTCCCCAATCAACCCCTGGAGACGTCTGTTCGAAAGGCATTGAAAAACAGTTTTGCCTTTGGCGGACAAAATGCCGCCGTCGTATTAGAGAAATACGAATAGGGAAAGCTGCCCCCTCTCTTTTCTTTTGCTTTGACAAACAAGCTAATTTATCCTAAAATAAACATAATCTAATAAGAAAGCTTAGCCCATCGGCCGGCAGGCCAGATGGGCTTCTGCTTATTTCGGAAGGTAAAGGAGATAATGTAACCATGGGAACGAACAACCTAATCTTTTTGGAAGTCCTGGAGTGGTTTGATGATACGGGCAAAGAGCTCTTACACCGTATCCCGGAAGAAGGCTCAGGAGAAATCAAGTATGGGGCTCAATTGATAGTCAGGGAGAGTCAGGCCGCCGTCTTTTTCTATCAGGGCAAGGCGGTAGAGGCCTTTGCCCATGGCCGACACACCCTGAAGACACTTAACATCCCCATCCTAACCAAGATAGCCGCCCTCCCCTGGGCAATGAACAGTCCCTTGAAGGCCGAAGTCTATTTCATTAATCTAAAGACATTTACCAACCTGAAATGGGGAACCCGGGACCCTGTTGCATTCCGGGATTCCGAATTGGGCCTCATAAGGTTACGGGCCTTTGGCGTTTTCAATCTTCAAGTCGTCCAGCCTTTGCTCTTCATCAACCGGATGGTGGGCACGCAGGGCATGTATACGACTGAAGATGTTGAGGAGTACCTGAACCGGGTCATCGTCTCCAGGTACAACGATTACATGGGCGAAACCATTGATACCATCCTGGACCTTCCCTCACAATATGACGAACTCTCAGAAGGCCTTGCCCAGAGACTCCAAGAGGATTTCAAACACTTTGGGTTGGGTATGACCCACCTCTATATTAATTCTATAACACCTCCCCCGGACGTTCAGCAGGCCATTGACGACCGAAGCCGCATAGGCGTTTTCAAGGACATGAATAAACTCATGCAGATGAAGGCGGCCATGGCCATGGAGAAAGCGGCTGAGGCTGAAGGAGGGGCCGGTCCCGGCATGGGCATGGGTATGGGGCTCATGATGCCAGCCATGTTTGCCGATTATTTCGCTGCTGGAAAGCCCACGCCTCAGACGCCTGATGGGCCAGAGGGAGCCAAATGTCCGGAATGCGATAGCCCCATTCCCACTGATGCCAGGTTCTGCCCCCACTGCGGTCACCAGCAGCTCGTTTTCCAGGAGTGTGCCAACTGCGGGAAAAACCTGACCCCTAATGCCAAGTTTTGTTCCCGTTGCGGGCATGCGTCAGAGGAAAAGCCGAAGCCCAAGTTCTGCTCCAAGTGTGGTGAAGAAAATATTCCTGGTTCCTCTTTCTGCATTAAGTGCGGTGAAAAGCTCTAGATTACTTATCGAGTTTCAGTGCCCCCAGTGCGGCGCACCAGCTACCCTGGAAGAGACAGACCATCTTTTCAGTTGCGAGTTCTGCAAGGTCAACTCTTATCTGCTGAGCAGGGTCTATCGATACGTGCTCCTTCATTCGGCGAAAATAGATAAGGAACTCCTTTTTCTCCCCTACTGGCGTTTTAAAGGCATGTTCTTCTCCTGCGTCTCCACCGGCATCAACCACCGAATTGTTGACGTAAGTTACCAGGCTGTTCAGTCAGAATATTTTCCCATTTCTCTGGGGCTGCGCAGTCAGACCCAGACGCTTCGATTTCTCACTCCGGACATGGAGGGCTACTTTCTCGACACCAGCCTTCCCCACCAGAAAATGATGCAGATCGTTGAGGAGCGATACGACGCCCCCCTTCCAAAGCCCATCTACCACTGGGACTTTATCGGGGAAACCCTGAGCCAGATCTATGCCCCTTTCTACGTGGACGACAAGGTGTATGACGCCGTGTTGAACAGACCTGTGTCGCCATCACTTCCCTTGGATTTCCATACTAAAACACTCCCTGGAGGCCATCCTCAATGGCGTCTTCAATTCGTGCCCGCACTTTGTCCCAACTGTGGTTGGGACTTAAAGGGCCAAAGGGACTCTTTAGCCCTCAACTGCAATAACTGCAACTCCGTCTGGTATCCGGGAAGAGAAAAGCTTAAGAAACTTAAATTTGCCTACTTACCCGAGGAGGGCGATAACATCATCTACCTGCCCTTCTACCGTATAGGGGCGGATGTGTCAGGTCTGGAGCTCAATTCCTATGCGGACCTCGTAAAAGTGGCCAACCTGCCTAAAGTAGTCCAAAAGGATTGGGAAGATAGGCCGATTCACTTCTGGTCACCCGCCTTTAAAGTTCGACCAAACGATTTCTTACGCTTTGCACGCAACCTGACGCTCTCTCAACCAGACGGGAAATGGGAGCATGAATTTCCCAAGGCACCAATCTATCCAGTCACCATGCCCCTCACAGAGGCCATCGAAAGC
>JASFIT010000221.1:0-7693 GCA_050122535.1 Desulfobacteraceae bacterium
TATCTAGGAGGTTTTATGCTGTAAGGTATTGATTTCATGTAATATGGCCAAATGTCAGCTCTAAGCTGGCAGATTCTTGAGTCTCAGGTCAAATTCTCGGTTTCTTTGAAACAACGGTTCATGCCCTGGTGAAATTCCACTTGACAGCCCTTCAATACTTAATATTAGCTAGTTTCCATGCAGAAAGGAGGGGAAAATGGATATCAGTGAGCCTGAAATCAAAAAAGAAGATATTCTGTTTTTGGCGGATGAAAACTTCAACAAGAATAATGTCTGCGTTGTGAGCGGTGCTGGGACCGGGATTGGAAGGGCTATAGCGATTGCAGCAGGTGCAAATAAGCTCATGGTCGTGGGTCTGGATTTCAATGAGGAGGAAGGGAAAAAGACCCAGAAGATGGTTGGTGATCTGGGTGGCCAGATGATCTTTGTCAAAGCAGATCTTACCGTAGACGATGATATTGAAAAGGCCGTGTCCGAAGCAGCCAAACAGGGCACAATCAAATATCTGGCCAACATAGCAGGGATCCAGCATATCGACGCCATAGAGAACTTTCCCATGGAAAAATATGATTATATGCAGAGACTCATGCTCAGGGCCCCATTTTATCTCTCCAAGCTGACCATCCCCCACATGAAACAAAGCAGTGACGGCAGCGGGGTTATAGGGAATATGACCTCAGTGCACGCCCACATTTGCACCCTCAACAAGCCCGCCTACAACATCACCAAATTCGGACTCCGTGCCCTGACCCAGTCCATCGCTGCGGAAGGCGAAGGAAGGATTCGGGCCTTTTCTGTGAGCACAGGCTTTGTGAAGACTGCCCTCGCTCTGAAGCAGATCCCTGCCCAGGCCGAACAGCGGGGCATCACCCACGAGGAAGTGGTCCGGGATGTGATGATGGGCTTCTCCCGTATCAAGGAAATGATGGCCCCCATCGAGGTGGCCAATCTGTTTATCTTCGGGTTTTCGCGCTTCGCAAGGTATCTCACAGGCGGTGATCTCCTATTTGATGGGGGAATGGTGCTTACTTACGCTGAAAAAAGGGGTGAGTCAGAATAGGAGAAGGCGTGAGATCGTGGATTAGGTATGAGATGCTGAATGGGTACGGTTTTCCTTGACAGGCGTCATGAATTTGATATGTATAACAGCGTCTTGTGGCTTACGATGGGTGGATACTCGGTACTGACCGGGATTAAAGACACAAAATAACTTGAAAGCGCATATTTACTTGCCAGAACAACAGGATCTATTTGGGGAGAACTGCTAGGCCGTGCGCAAAGGCTGAAAGCGCTAAAAGCAGAACATATCCGGAAAGGGGGTGATGAAAACAACAAATAGGGGCCGAAGATTTCATTCGAAAGATCTGAGGTATTAACCTAATTGATAAGGAGGGAAAAATGAGAAAAATCACTTTGTTTGTGATTGCCGGAGCCATTACCATGGTTCTCGCCCTGGGATCCACGGCTTTAGCAAAGAAAATCAGATGGAGAATGGGGAGCACATGGACCCCGGCCATCAATCTCTACCATGGTGACAAGTCGATGATCAAGTACGTGAAGGAGATGAGCGAGGGGAATTTTGTGATCAAATGGTTCCCCAGTGGTTCCCTCATGAAGGCCTTCGAGTATTTTGATGCGTGCAGTAAAGGCGTGGTAGATGCGGTCGGCGACTGGCCCAGCTACTGGGTGAGCAAGGACCCTAACTTCGACTTCTTGGGTTCCATGCCCTATGGCTTCACCAACATGGATTACATGGTCTGGTATTACCAGTTCGGTGGTGAGGCCCTCTACAATGAGGCCTACGGGAAATTCGGCATGAGGTACTTCTCACTGGGATCAACAAGTTCCGAGTCCGGGTTTCGCACCACGGAGAAAACGGGGCCCATTACAAGCCTTGCGGATTATAAGGGTAAGAAGCTGAGGACACCGGCCCGTGGCACCATCGAGATTCTCCAGGAACTGGGTGCAGCACCCATGAAGATCTCCGGCGGAGAGATCTACCTGGCCGTGGAGAGGGGAACCCTAGATGGCGCCGAATTCAGCAGCCCCGGTATTGACTGGGAGATGGGCTTTGCCGAGATCACCAAGTATTGGAGCGTGCCCTGCTGGTTCCAGCCCGCATCACAGGTGGGGATGATGGTGAACCAGAAGGCCTACGATAAGCTGACACCGCAGTACCAGGCCATATTGAGAATTGCAGCCAAAGCGGCGGCCATGGAGGCCCTCACCTTTTACGAAGCCGACTCCGGAAGGGCCATCGAGAAATTTGTGGCCAAAGGGACGAAGATCGTCAAGTTGGATGATGAGAGCTTGAGGAAGTTGGATGAAATGGCCGGAGACTATATCATTAAAGTGGCCAAGGAAAGAGGCGGGCTCTTTGCCAAGATACTCAAATCCCAAATGGATTATCTCCAGGAATACAAGGACTGGCGAGATATGACAGGGAAGTTTGGGTTCGGCTTTCATCCCACCTATGCGGATAAGGTGCTGGCCGAACTGGAGAAGATGGGAGTCAAATAAACTGATCAGGGGCCTTTGAAGATTGCCCTTCAAAGGCCTCATTTAAGGCACATGCATCCACTTTACAGTCTTACCCTTGGCAGAGCGCAGGGCACTTGAGCCCAAATCACCTGAAATAAACATCGATTCTTGTTCATCTATCAGCTACAAAAACCCTTCCCTTGTGGAAGATCCCACCTTTTGGTGGGAGGGAGAGGAGTGTAGATGACACTAAAAAAGTTTTTGAATGGAATTGATCTCATCAGTGAATGGTCTGGGAAGATATTTGTGTGGCTTGTGATTCCTCTCACAGTTGTCGTCGCCTATGAGGTGATTTCCAGGCGGTTTTTCAATGCACCCCATATATGGGCCACTGAAGTGACCGACTACATTTATGGCCCTCATTTCATGCTGGTGGCCGCCTACACCCTGCTCTATAAGGCCCATGTGAGCATAGATATTATCTACCAGCGCTTCCGGCCAAGGGTAAGAGGGATACTGGACATCTTTACCTATTTAGTCTTCTTCTTTCCCTTTTGCATTATTGTTTTCCAGCAGGGCATTGTATTCGCTAAGACGTCGTGGGCACTTGGTGAAACCAGCGAGTCTGCTGCCTTGACCGTCGTCCCTCTGATCAAGACCGTCATTCCACTAACATTTGCACTACTTTTGCTTCAAGGGCTGGCAAATTTTATTCGGAGTATCACGCTTGCCGTGAGGGGGGATGAGTCATGAGTGCAGAATTCGTAACCATTGGCATGTTCGTGGGGCTTCTCATCGGGCTTTTCCTGGGGCATCCCCTCGCCTTTGTCCTGGGTGGCCTGGCTGTAATATTTGGTTATTTGGGTTGGGGACCTTCTGCATTCTACATGTTTCTGAACCAGACCTGGGGCATTATGGATAATTACATCCTGGTTTGCATCCCGCTCTTTATCTTTATGGCTCAGTTGCTGGATCAGTCGGGGGTGGCCGAAGAACTATTTGATACCATGCGGTATCTCTTTGGTCCCATCAGGGGGGGGCTGGCTGTAGCAGTCGTCGTCGTCTCGACCCTCTTTGGGGCGTGCACGGGGATCATTGGGGCGTCCGTCGTGACTATGGGTCTCCTGTCCATGCCGGTCTTCTTGAAATATGGCTATAACAAAAGACTGGCCTCCGGGTCCGTCTGCGCAGGGGGTACGCTCGGCATTCTCATTCCACCCAGTATTATGCTCGTTGTCATGGCCGATCAGGCAGCCCTCTCTGTGGGCAAGCTTTTCGCAGGAGCGATTATCCCGGGCCTTATCCTCTCAACCCTTTACATCGCTTATATCTTGGTGAGGTGCTGGATAAAACCTCAAGACGGTCCGGCCATTTCCGCTGAAGAGAGGGCGGCCATGCCCGGGAAGAAATTGATCCTAAAGGTCATGAAATCCATGGTCCCCCCCATGATTCTCATCCTGGGGGTGCTTGGCTCTATCTTCGCAGGTATCGCCACACCCACGGAAGCGGCAGGGGTGGGCGCAGTGCTCGCTTTTGGGATGACCCTGGCCTATCGCAAGTTTACCTGGAGTGGCCTTGCACAGGCAGTGATCAACACGGCCAAGACCACATCCATGGTGATTATCATTCTTGTGGGTGCCGCCTGTTTTTCCAGCGTGTTCATGGGCTCAGGCGGCGGCGATGTGGTGCAAGAATTCATCTTGGGGTTGGGATTTGGAAAATGGGGAACCTTCGTCGTTATGATGATCATCCTCTTCTTCCTTGGCATGTTCATCGACTGGATCGGCATCATCATGATCACCTTCCCGCTCTTCCTCCCCATTGCCCAGGATCTGGGATTTGACAAGGTCTGGTTTGTCGTGACCATTGCTGTGATGCTCCAGGACTCTTTTCTGACGCCACCATTTGGCTACGCGCTGTTCTATCTGAAAGGCGTTGCGCCTCCAGAGGTCACCACAACGGATATTTACTGGGGAGCCTTTCCCTTCTGGAGGCTCATGGAAGTAGGCCTCTTCATCTGTGTGATATTTCCACCGGCCATTTTGTGGCTTGCCAATACCCTTGTGAAATAAAAACCCCCGCCCATCCCCTCGAGGGGGTGGGCGGGGGTTTTCGCATTAATAAGTGTGGCTTACGTTTCTATTTGGGAAGGCGAATCACAAGGACTGGCTGTTTTGAATGTCTGACAACCCGCCTTGAGATGCTACCCATCATAGCGCTTCCTAAAAATCCGTGGCCATGGGCACCCATTACAACCAGATCATAATCGCGAGACTCAACCAGATTGAGAATCTCATCCGCTGGATTACCAATCTTGACGATAATTTCATCCGTGATAAATGGGCACTCGGGGACTTCTCGAGTCACCTCCTCACAGAAATTCTCAAGACGCTTCTTTATGGTGTTGACAACTTCTTGCTCATTGTCTTTCCTGAGCTCATTCCACCTTTCCTTCCCAATGACGTTGGTCACCAGGCTTTCGGAGCTGGGGGAAGATTCCAGCACGTGTAAGATCGTGATTCCCGCTCCATATTGATTGGCAAGGCTCATGGCATAGGAAAAGGCGTACCGGGCATTCTCGGAAAGGTCTGTGGTATAGAGAATTTTCTTAATTTCAGGAATTGCTGCCGGGTCCATTTTTTCACCTCCGTTAAAATGATTGAGGAATTGTGAATTTAGGGATTATAGAGATTTCCGTAAAAAGAGGACACACGTTTGATCTTTAGATAAATTTAACCCACTTTGACTTCAGAATCAATAGGATCACAGATGTTGATCTCAAAAAACCGGATATCTAGGTGTAAACCAATTGTTTCGTGAGTATAGTCGGATAAAAACCCGGGTTCAAGAGAAAATAGGGTATGGGATAGGGTTTTTGAAAGAAAAGTGCTATAGAAGGAGAAAAATTTCAAGGGGTCAGATTCCATAAGAAGACCTACATCTGACATTACCACGGGAATCCATTTCTAATCGATTTTGGATACCCGGCTACACCGTTGTATCCTATTTCGTCATCGCGGCCAAGTCCTGCTTTGCGGGACGCGAGCCGCGATCCAGAGCAGATGCTTTCCTTTTTTCTGGATTCCCTTTCGATGCTTCGACGTTGCTCAGCATCGACCCTGAGCTATGTCGAAGGGTCGACTTTGCTCAGGGTGGTGAGCCTGTCGAACCACGGATCTCTTCCCGCCACCCGCCGTACGCTGGGGCAAGTACAAACTTCGCGAGCGAAGGCCTTACGGGACTCGTCCGGAATGACAGTTTATTCGTTTCGTGAATAACTAGGACACACAGTGCTGGAATAAAATGCCAGCAATTACGGGGTCATGAGCGCATGAATGAATCGGGTCAAATCATTATTGCTATCTGTCTGTTGATCGCCGTTTATATGCTGACCAGAAAGGTGAATGCTTGGCGAATAAAGCGAGCATACATGCGCATTATCAAAGATCTGGAAAGGAAAGAGGCATTTAACCCTGCTTCGGCAGTAGCACTCCCGTATACGAGAGAGAGCATATTTCGCGTGGGTGTGAGGGATTTCCGACCAAAGGCCCTGCAATTCCTGATCGCAAGTCATATTGTCGGGGTGACGGAGTCTGGCACGTACTATCTAAGAGAAAAAGGCGCGCAAATTCTCAAATCAGAATAGACATCCTATAGACACATGAATGAAGAAAGGCCTTTGACAATCCGTCTTGACGCTCAGGATAACGTGGCCCTCGCTTTGTGGGGACTTGCGCCCAAGGCTGTGACCAGCAAAGAAGGCGTGGTCTGCAGGGAAGAGATCCCAGCCGGGCATAAGGTTGCTATCAAGGAGATCAAGGCCAAGGATTCCGTCCGAAAATACGGGCAGATCATAGGATTCGCAACCAAGACCATACGACCTGGTGAATGGGTCCAGTACCCCAAGGATTAGGGAGAGTTTAGATGATTTCAAATACCATCAATGATGAATTTCGCTCCATCGTGGGTACGGCGTGGTTTCTAGACACCCCTGAAGATCTAGCCACCTATTCCTATGATGGATTTTTGCCAGAGTTTATGCCAGATGCGGTCATCGTTCCCGGGAGCACAGAGGAGATTTCCAAGATCATGCACCTGGCCAACCGGGAAAGAATAAATATCATACCTCGGGGAGCGGGAACCAATATTTGTGGCAGCTCGGTGGCGAGAGAAGGGGGTATCATAATCGCCTTCCATCGGATGAATAGGATCGTGGAAATCGATCCTGATAACATGTGTGCCGTTGTGCAGCCAGGCGTGGTCAATGCGGATCTGCAGAAAGAAGTTGCGGGTTATGGACTCATGTATCCGCCGGATCCAGCCAGCATGTTTGTCTCCACCATAGGCGGAAACGTGGCCCTGAATGCAGGAGGGCCGAGGGGTGTGAAATACGGGGTAACGCGGGATTACCTCCTGGGCCTTGAAGTGGTCTTGCCAACGGGCGAGGTGATCCATACAGGGGGCAAGACCTTAAAGAGTGTGAGTGGATATGACCTGACCAGGCTCATGTGCGGTTCCGAAGGGACCTTGGGTATTATTACGGAAATAACGGTTCGATTGGTGCCATTGCCCCCAGCCAAAGCCACCCTACAGGCCACCTATTCAGATCTTGATGATGCAGCAAAGACCGTATCCGCTATCATTGGTTCTGGGATCGTCCCCACGACTCTGGAACTCATGGATAGGGTCATTCTGGATGTGATTGGAGACTATGGTGGCGCACAGTTTCACGAGGATGCCGAGGCGTTATTATTGATCGAGGTGGATGGAGAAGAGGTGCTGGTCAAAAAGCAAGGAGAAATCATTGAGCGCTTCTGTAAAGAAAGGGGAGCCGTTGTCGTTGAGAAGGCAGGCACGTCTGAAGAGGCAGAGAAATTGTGGCAGGCGAGGAGAACGGCATTTGGAGCCGTGGCAAGTCTAAGACCTAACTGCATCGTGGAGGATGCAACCGTGCCCGTGAAGAGGCTTCCTGAGATCATTAGAAAGATTGTGGAGCTTACAGAAAAGTATCAGCTCAAGATCGGGGTATTGGCCCATGCTGGAGATGGGAACCTCCATCCCCTCATTATGACAGATCTCCGGGACAAGGATGAGATGGCGAGGGTTGATAAGGCCCTGGACGAACTCTATGAGGCAGCCATCGGGATGGGCGGCACCCTTTCAGGCGAGCATGGCATTGGCATTGCCAAGGATAGGTTCATGGGTATGGAAT
>JASFIT010000222.1:0-7622 GCA_050122535.1 Desulfobacteraceae bacterium
CCGAACCAGACGAGGTTGATCCCGAATGCCTGGATCACAGGGAGCACGATCGGGATCACGATGAGGACGATGGGTATCCATTCAAGGGGCCAACCCAAGATGAAGACGAGTAACAGGACAATCAAAATGATCCCTGTTGGTCCAAGTCCAAGTCCGACGAGGGCCTTGGTAATCATGGCTGGAGTTCCAAGGCGCGTGAAGACAGCCCCGAAGAAATTGGAGGCTCCGACAAGAAAGACGACCATGCCGGTCACCTCCAGGGTCTGCAACCCTGCCTTATAGAATCTGGCCCACGTGAATCGACGGTATGCCAGGATGAGAATAAATGCCCCGAATGCGCCCATGGCAGCACCTTCTGTTGGGGTAGCCCAGCCGAACAGGATACTCCCCAGACACGCCATGACCAGTCCTGCGGGAGGTATGAGACCCCGGCTAAGCTCCCACAGGATAAACGCAAAGGAACTCGCCCGCTCTTCCTTGGGAAGAGAAGGACCTACATGAGGCTGGATGCTGCTGCGCACCAGCGCATACCCACCGAAGAGCCCGGCCAGCAAGAGGCCGGGCAGTATGGCCGCCGCGAACAGGTCTACCACTGACACACCCACGACGGGCCCCATGACTACCAGCATGACGCTCGGAGGAATCAGGATGCCGAGGGTCCCGCCTGCAGTGATAATTCCAGCCGACATGCGCACGTCGTATTTGCACTTATTCATAGTCGGCGCGGCCATCACGCCCAGGAGCACGACCGATGCGCCAACTATCCCGGTGGCCGTAGCAAAAATCGCTGCAGTCAATGCCACTGCTAAATAAAGGGACCCACGCACCGGTGCTAGGAGCAACTGGAATGCCTTGAAAAGGCGCTCCATCAGCCCCGCCTGCTCCAAAAGCAGTCCCATAAGAAGAAAGAGCGGCACCGCCGCCCAGAGCGGGTCCTCCATGAGCGAGAAGTATTGATACACCATCAGGTCGAAGACGCGAATACCAAAACCGATGTATCCAAACACCAGGGACATAATAATGAGAGTGAATGCAATGGGGAAACCGGCGAACAGCGCCACTGAAAGGACGCAGACGAAAACCAGACCGAGCATCTCCGGACTCATGGCCGCTCCTCCCCCCGGAGGAACACATGCAGGTTCTTCAGGAACTCGGAGATCCCCTGAAGGAGCAAAAACACGATTGCCAAAACCATCACCATCTTCAGCGGATAGATGGGAGGCATCCACGCGCTCGTGATGGCCCGCTCCTTTTCTAGCCATGAGTCATATGCGAACTTCCATCCGAACCACAAGAAGATAGACATCCCTGGGAAAAAGCAGATGATATAGAAAACGGCGTTCACAGCCGCCTTGGTCCGGGCCGACCACCTGTCAGAAATAAAGTCAATGGCGATATGACCACCACGGTAAAGCGCGTAGACCGCGCCCATCATGCCCAAGACGCCGTTGATCATATAACTGGTGTCCATCGCCCAAATCGTGGGAGCGATGAATAACTTGCGGACAAACACCTCATAGACGAGAACGGCCATGAGAGGAATAAGTAGCGGGAAACAAATCCGTGCTGTCCACACAGTAATGCCGTCCAGAACCTTTACAATCCTCTCTAGTGCAACCATTATGAGACTTCACCCCATATCCGAGACGTGCGCACCGATCATTCGGTCCCGTCGTATCTCGATATCGTTATTCACTCGCCTTCGCGCGGATGCCCCGCGGCTTGCCACGGGGAGGAAGCGAAAGGCGACCGCGCCGAAGCCCTGGCGCCCGTCCTCCGCAGTAGCCTGCTACGGAGGATGGAAAGGCGGGTGCTAAGCTACGGCGCAGTTCAGCCTGGCTTCGCCAAAGATGCCCCGCGCCTTGGCGCGGTGTGCTTCACTTTAGGTTGCCTCCGTCTCGTTCGCATCCTCATTTGGCATGCCGATGCCGCGGCGCCGGGGCAACAAACACTCCGCTCAGGTGCAGCTTTAGAATAGCAATACTGGACCGCCCCGGGCGCCGCGCATGCCACTGATCCTTCTGGACCCTGGGCTTACTTCTTTGCGCCCACCTCCATCAGAAAGACGGAGCTCTTAAGCGATGCCGTCCACCATGGGCGGATCAGATCAGCGTACTCACGCTGGGAATCGAGTACTTTCTTGAAGAAGGGGTCGCTTTTGTACTTTGCCAGCACCTCGTTAACCGCCTTTGTGTACGCCTCGAAGATGTCCGGGGGCACATCGTGCACCTTGACCCCGTGCTTCTCTTTGGCCTCTTTCAATAAAATACCGTTCTCGTTAATCAGCCGGAACAGGGTGTGCAGACAAGTTGACTGAGCGCTGATTTCGATCATCTTTTGGAATTCCGGCGTAAGCTTATTCCAGAAATCCTTATTGATCACCATCGCCCACGACGAGATGGGGAAATGTGCGCCCTGGAGATGGTAATGTTTCCATATCTGCTGGAAACCCAAGGGCATATCGTCGTAAGGGCTTCCCCACTGCGCACCGTCGATCACGCCCCGCTGCCCCGCCGGGAGGATTTCACCGCCAGGCAAAAATGTCGCCGGAACACCGATCTTCTTCCAGGTCTCGGCCACGAGACCCGGGCCTGACCGATAGCGGCGTTTCTGAAGATCCTTCAGGCTATTGACTGGCTTAGCAAACCATCCGACGCTGAGGGGACCGTGGAAGCCCAACGGAAAGCACACCACGTTCATCTTGATAATGTCGGTGAAATACTCATTAAGAAGCTCGCGGCCTGGCCCCGAAATCAGCCACGCCATATGCGCGAACTGGTCTATCCCCACGTCGCTCCCGCCACCAGCAGGCGGCGCGCCGAACAGGGCTCCCGCCATGTGCTTTCCCGCAAAATACTGGAGATACGTGGCACCTGCTTCCACCAGCCCGGTTTTTACCGCATCTGGGATCCGTTTCGTTTCGACGATTGCGCCAGCCGGCAAAGCCTGTATGTCAAAGCGTCCTCCCGACATGGTCTTAACCGCCTCGCCGAACCTAGCCACCGATTGATATGATAGGCTGACATTTGGCGCGGCTGCTTGCACCCGCATTTTGATGACGTCGGCGGCATTTGCCGACGGCGTGCACCACTCGCCTACGCCCAGAAAAAGAAATACCGTGGGTATCACCAGAAAAAGAACAATAACCATATCCCTCATTTTTCGCCAACTCATAATGTCACCTCCCCGATAAAGGTTAATAAGAAGCTGCCTTGGTTTCACCTTTCGTCAATCCATAATGTCACCTCCCAGGTATAAGGTTAATAAAAAACTGTTTTGGGTTCAGTTTTCGCTTTTAAATGACTTCCTCTTCTTTCAGTGCCTCGATTTCGCCCTTTGCCACCCCAAGCAGCTTGGTCAGAATCTCCTCGGTATGTTGTCCGGGAAAGGGCGCTGATTTAGAAAATCCTGCCTCTAGTTCCGTCATCTTAATGGGAAACCCGGCAACCTTTAGCCCTGTCTTACCGCTTAACGGATGAATCACTTCTTGAATCATGTTTCGTGCTTTCAATTGAGGGCTCTCTAATACATCCCGAAATTCGGGAATGTCATCACAAACCACCTTCTTCTCTCTCAAGCGCGTTAAAGCCTCCTCTTTGGTCAGGTCTTTGAGCCAACTGTTCACGATTTCCTCTACATCATCTGAATTCTTGTATCGGCCTTGTTGGTCTTTAAATCGGGGGTCTTCCTTTAGATCCTCCCTCCCCATGGCTTCAAGAAATGCATTCCACTGTGCATTATTGGCCACACAGATAATGATAAAACCGTCTTTCGCTTCATAGGCATTCCATGGTGCCAGGCGGGCCAACCTATTTCCCATCCTGGTCGTGACCCCCATGGATATGTTCACGTCTAAGGCCTCATCGGTGGTCATGGAAAAGCAGGCATCCTGCATGGAAATGTCTATCCTCTCTCCTATACCTGTCTTTTCTCTAGATAGCAAGGCCGTCAAGATCCCAACGGTAGCATATAGTGCTGGAATCATGTCTCCAATCCATGCGCCGCATCGTACAGGCGGTTCACCCGGAAAGCCTGTAATGCCCATGATACCGCTCGTCGCCTGAATCGTAAGATCAAAGGCTGTGCGATCTTTAAATGGTCCATCCTGCCCATAACCGGCGATTGAACAATAGACGATTTTTGGATTCATGCGCTTCACGCTCGGATAATCAAAACCCAGACGCTCCATCACGCCGGGACTGAAATTCTCGATGAGAACGTCGCTCTTCTCAATCAAACGCTTAAGGATCTCTTTGCCTTTATCCTTTTGAAGATTTAAGAACATGCTCTGCTTCATACGATTGCGCTTCAGATATAGAATGGAAAGATCTTCATCGTTTTCCATGGCAAAGCTGACGCCTTCAGAGCCTGCAAACGGTGGATTCCATCGGCATGGATCGCCAATTTGGGGCCTTTCGATTTTAATGACTTCAGCGCCCATGGCGGCAAGGTTAAGCGTCACAAAAGGGCCTGCCAAATAGGCCGTCAAATCAATAACCCGTATACCCTCTAAGTGCCTTTTCATGATTCCCTCCAGAGAAATTGTGTTCCTACTTAGTTTTTTGTAATGGGTTTTATGGTTGTGAAAAGATATCTTGCTTTAAATGGTTAGGCGCTTATATAGAGTTTAGTGAGGACAAATTCCCGATGGCCGAGGGCTTCGGTCGCTGTAAACCGACCATTGCACGTGCGCACCATCAACTCTATCAACTTGTCCCCCGCTTCATCCAGGGTCATCTCCCCCTTCAGGATGGCTGAGACATCCAGATCAATGTGCTCACTCATCCTTGCGTGTCTTTTCCATAGGAACCCCCCTTTTTAGGGGCGTATAAGTTTGAGGAGAAAGTTGTTAAGTTAAAGGACTTATACTCACGAAAGGCGATCAGGTCAATCAGAATGGGACTTAGTGAGGGGGACGCCCTCAAAATTTTGAGTTGAAAAGCTGTTAGAGTAGGGATGGTTGCGAATACATGTACTGAATTAGCCAGGTGTCTTGGCATAAGCGGTCCCAGAGTCGGATACTCGGTGGAGAAGGGCGAAATCATTGTGTACGAGAACAATTATCGACTAATCGAATAAGAATCTTAGAATTGTAAGGGCGTCCCACTATCCATACCTCATGACACCATACGCTCCTGGCCTTCCCAGAATTTTGCCCTGATCGCCTTTTTGTCTACTTTTCCCAGATTGGTCAGCGGAATCTCATCCCAAAATTCAACGGTTTTTGGGGCCATCAAGCTTCCCTTACGGTCCTTTACAAACTGGATTAATTCCTCTCCTGAGGTGGATTGCCCCTCATGCAGTACAACAATAGCTTTAAGCTCCTCACCCCATTTTTTGTGAGGAACACCAACGGCTGCTGCGCCTTTTACCGCGGGATGTTCAAACAGGACGTCCTCAATCTCCCGTGGAAAGATATTGAACCCACCGCTCACAATCATATCTTTTTTCCTGTCCACAATGTAAAGGAAACCCTCCTCATCCTGTTTTGCGATATCTCCTGTGTAAAGCCAGCCGTCCTTTACAGTCTCCGCGGTCGCTTCAGGATTCTTAAAATAGCCTGTCATGATGTTGGCACAGCGCACCACCACCTCACCAGAGTCGCCCCTTTTCACCTCATTCCCATCGTCGTCTACGATTTTGATCTGGGCGTGGAATGTGGGCCTGCCGGCAGAGCTCAAGATTTGCATCTCTCTTTCGGGGTCTTCCACCACATGTTCTTCTCTGGAAAGGACACTGATCATCATTGGGGCTTCGGTCTGGCCGAAGAGCTGGCTGAAGATGGGTCCAAAGGTGTTAAGGGCCTGCTTCAAGCGATCGGGGGCAATAGCAGATGCACCATAGATGACATTTCTGAGGCTGGTCGTATCGTACTTCTTGAGGTCCGGGTAATCCAAGAGGACATAGATCATGGTTGGGACAAGAAAGGTGGCGGTGACCTTTTCCTTCTCAATGGTTTCAAGAAAGAGCTTAGGATCAAAATGATCGATAATCACACACCTCCCTTTTCTGAGTAAAACCGGGAGCATGAGACAACCCCCCGCGTGGGTGAGAGGCGTAGGATAAAGGAAGACCTCTTCCCACCCGAATCCCAAATCGAGCATCTCGATAATGATGGTGTATACCCAGGCCCTGTGCGAAAGCATGACGCCTTTGGGCTTACCCGTTGTACCTCCTGTATAATAGATGCCCACCAGGTCTTCTGGATCGATCTCAACTTTCCTCGCTTCCGGTGGGTGCTCTTTTATAAGGGTTTGCAAATGAAGATGTCCTTCCATGATCGAGGAAGGATCCTCACTCACACAGATGAAGTGCTGAACCGTTTCTAAATGGGGGATCATATCTTTGACCCTTGAAGCCATCGTTTCATGATAGACAAGGCTGTTGCACTCCGCCTGGTTCATCATGTAGATATGGTCGTTGGAACTCAGCAGCACGGCAAGGGGGACCCTGATGTATCCCCCCTTGGCCACGGCATACTCACAAAAAATATATTCAGGGCAGTTTGACATCAAAAAGGCGACCTTATCCCCCTGTCTTAAGCCAATCTTCTGAAGGGCGTTCAGGAGGCATTTGGCTTTTGATCCCATCTCATTGTACGTATAGGACTGGTCATTAAAGGTTATGGCAGTCCGATTTCCAAAGAAATCCACGCACCGATCATAATAGTCACCAATTGTTAGGGCTATCATGCTTTCACCTCCTTCAGAAAAAGTTTGCGCAGCCTGATGTGCACATTCTCTCCAGCAGAATGAGCAAAACGTGCCATATGAAAATTGCAACTTGCAAAGGGATCAAACCCGCATATGAAACATCATCTTGTAGTCAAATACCATAACGTCTTCATCCCTTTGGTTTTTGACCGTATAGCGCCAGACTTGGATACCCTTATCAGGCTTGCTCGTTTTTTGCTTTTCCTTGACTTCCACGACAACCCGGATGGTATCGCCTATCTTTACAGGGGCAAGCATCTTCATATTGTCCACGCCGAGCCAGGCGATGACAGAATCCCCTCCAAACCCTGCCAATCCAACAAGTCCAACGGCCATTCCGAATATCAAAGGACCGTGCGCAATCCTTTCACCAAATTGCGTTTTGGATGCATATTCCTCGTCCACGTGAATGGGATAAAAGTCCATAGTCAAACATGCCCAATTCACCACATGGGTCTCCGTAACAGTAATGGCCGCTGTGGTATAAAGATCGCCTATATTAAAATCATCTCCATATTTGGTGCGTTCCATGATTTCACTCCATCAATAACAGTGTTAGTATGTCTTCCCAATTTAATTTTCCAATTCCTTTTAGCTTGCTACACTGTTTCCTTTTTTTACAGGCCTAAAGTTAGGGAGACTGAATTCATCGTCCAGCTTTTCAAAGGTCACCTCCACAGGCATGTCACACTTGAGTTCATCAAAATCGCAGTCCACAATATTGCTCAGCATCTGGACGCCTTCATCCAGTTTTATAAGGGCGACGACATATGGGATGTCGTTGATGAACGCCGACGGAGAATTATTCATGACCACGGTATAGGAATAAATCGTGCCTTTCCCTGAAGCCTCCACCCATTCCAGGTTTTCTGAAAAGCAGTGAGGGCAAACCAATCTTGGATAAAATAC
>JASFIT010000223.1:0-7616 GCA_050122535.1 Desulfobacteraceae bacterium
GTACGGGAAAGACCACAATTATAAATGCGGTAATCAAGATATACAGGGCGGTTGGGGCCAGAATTCTCCTGGCCGCTCCCACGGGGCGGGCATCCAAGCGGATGAGCGAGGCGACCGGTTATCCCGCGAGAACCATCCACAGAATGTTAGAATACAGCTTCCAGAAAGGGGGTTTTCAGCGAAACCATGATCATCCGCTGGAAGTGGATGTTCTCATCCTGGACGAGGTCTCCATGGTGGATACCATCCTCATGTACCATCTACTCAAGGCGGTACCCGCAGAGGCGACTCTGGTTATGGTTGGAGATGTGAACCAGCTACCCTCTGTAGGCCCAGGCAGTGTCCTTAAAGACGTCATTAGATCGAACGTGGTCCCCGTGGTGGAGCTGAAAGAGATCTTCCGACAAGCTGGGGAGAGCCTGATTATTGTCAATGCCCACAAGATTAATAATGGGGGTATGCCAAAGCTCAAACCGGCCAAGGAAAACCTAGAGGATTTCTATTTCATTGAGCAGGATGATCCTGAGCAAGCCCTTGGTGTCATCATTGAGCTGGTATGTGAACGTATCCCCAAACGCTTCAACTTTCATCCCATCGATGACATTCAGGTGCTCTCACCCATGCATAAGGGCGTGGTGGGTGCAGGAAATTTGAATATGAAGCTGCAGGATGCCCTGAACCCGTCGAAAGTGCAGATTGCGAAGGGTGAAAGGGTATTTCGCTTGAAAGACAAGGTTATGCAGATAAGAAACAACTATGAAAAGGAAGTATTCAATGGGGACATAGGAAGAATCACCTCCATGGATCCGGAGAGTCAGCAGGTCACCATAACCTTTGATGGCATACCGGTTCCTTATAACTACCTGGAACTGGATGAAGTGGCACTCGCCTATGCCATCTCCGTCCACAAATCACAGGGGAGTGAGTATCAGGCCATTGTTATCCCCATCCTGTCGCAGCATTATGTCCTCCTTCAGAGGAACTTGATATACACGGCAGTAACGAGAGGAAAAAAATTGGTCGTTATGGTGGGGAGCAAAGAGGCCCTTGCCATTGGGGTAAGGAATGACAGAATCATGAGAAGATATACCTATTTGGCTGAGAGATTGAAGCGCTCTTAAGAGATGTTTACTTGCGACGAGAAACCCATATTAGCCTTAGGCTCCGAAGAATCCTCATTTGTAGAGGTGGGACAGGAAGAGATTGCTTCGTCGCTACCGCTCCTCGCAATGACCCTACGGAGGCTACGCCTGTCATTGCGAGCGAAGCGAAGCAATCTCAGTCTCTTTTGCGGTGAACCAGAATGAGAAGCAGACCTTGAACCAACAAGAGGAAATCGCATGTGAAATCAGACGGCCTCCAAGGTCACTTCCCTTTCGCCCATAACCTCCTTGAATTTTGCAGCATCCCCGATCACCTTGCCGATGATGTTCACCGCACTGGCCGGAACAATTTTTCCAGGCTCGCTCATGGGCGTCTGGCCGAAAAAGACACAGAATGCACTCCCTGTGGGCCAATAACCTAAATCTCCCAATTCCACCACCTCTCGAGCAGTGTCATCCAGTTGGGCCTCCACCGGAATGGAAAAATAGATCTCATCACCCCAAGTATTGAAGGGGGTCGTGATGGGCAGGGCCTCTGCCACTTTCTTGGCAGTGAGGGAATCGTTCAACTCTGCTTCCATAGATAAATTCCCGACAGTTATCTTTATTTTCATCATTCAAGACCTCCTAAGAAAGTTTAGAGAAATCTATTTTTCTATCCTTAAAGCTGCGGCAGGATGTGCAGATGCACCTTATCATGTTTTGTTTCTGGAAGCTTTTGCAATTCCTCAGCCTCAGGCTCGAGAACCTCTCCCATCAGCACAAGGCGGAAGCGATTTAGTTGTCGACTGTCCCTTTCAATGCGGCCCCGATCCAGCAGTCTGGAGGAGATATCTTTAAGTCTGTCTATCTTCATACTGTCCACAATCCATACCATCAATTTATTTCCCAGTATCAGTTGAAGTAGGGAGATGTCATTTGTCCATATCAATTCCATCTGAATATGTTCAAAGACTTCCTTGGGGCACCCGCATCCCAGCACGTCCTGAATCAGTCTCATAACCTCTGCTTTGTTGGAGAGCTTCTCCATCCATTCCTTTTCCATTTCATCTCTCATCTCTTCCTGAATATCAGCCTTATAGGTGTATGCGTAAGATCAAACCGTTCCCTGAATTGGTTCACCATGAATCGTTTGTAGGAGAAATGAATCTTGTCAGGTCTATTTGCGAAAACCACAAAAGTGGGAGGCCTAATGCCGGTCTGGGTCCCATAATAGAACTTCAGACTTCCCCGGCCGATTCTTGGCGGGGGATTTCGTCGAGTCATATCCTCCAAGGCCTTGTTGACCGCTCCTGTGCTTAGCTTTTTGCAAAGTTGATCGTACAGCATATCAATTCTCTCAAACAGTTTTTTCACCCGTTCGCCAGTAAGGGCTGAAAGGTTAATCCTGGGAGCAAAGGAGACAAATTGGAGTTGTCGATCTAAAGCGCCATCCAGAAGTCTTTTTTTCTCAGCGTCCTTTTTCACCAGGTCCCACTTGTTAACCGCAAGGATAAGACCCCGGCCGCGCTCAAAGGCATAGCCACAGATTCGGGCGTCTTGTTCTGCAATGCCGGCTTCCGCATCCAGGAGGATCACGGCCACATGACATCGCTCAAGACTTCTGAGCGCTTTAATCATGGAGAATTTCTCTATCTTTTCTTTGACTCGCCCTTTTCTCCTGATGCCAGCCGTATCTATCAAAAGGTATTCCTTACCGTGCCAACCAAAAAGAGTATCTACAGAATCGCGCGTAGTCCCTGGCAGTTCGCTTACCAACAGGCGTTCAAAGCCCAAGATGCGGTTTATTAGAGATGACTTGCCCACATTAGGCCTTCCCAATACAGCCACCCGAATTCGACCGTTATCTTCCTTCTCAGGTTCATGCTTGGGTAGATCATGGACCACGTTCTCCATGAGGGTCTTCACGCCGTAACCGTGCGCAGCAGAAACAGGATGGGCATCCTCCATCCCCAAGCCAAAAAAGTCGTTGACTAAATGATCGTGTTCAGGCCCGTCAATCTTGTTGACCACGAGGAACACCTTCTTTTGGGATCGGCGCAGCAGATCAGCTATGTCTTCATCCCCATGCATTATGCCCTGACGGCCATCAACCATGAAAATGATTATGTCCGCCTCCTCTATGGCCTTTACCACCTGTTCTCTGATTTGTTTTATGAGGGGCTCATGGTCTGAATCATCAAAACCCCCAGTATCGATGATCGTCAGTGGCCTGTCTTCCCAACGGATATAGGCATAGAGACGATCCCTTGTTATACCCGGTTCGTTGTCCACAAGGGCATCTCTTGACCTGGAGAGACGATTAAAAAGGGTTGATTTGCCCACATTGGGCCGTCCCACTATGGTGATTATGGAAGACATGGCTTAAGCTGTAATTGAAGATACTTCCCTTTCTCAGGCGAGTACCTGGGTTTTGCCCCATTCACATCTACAGGGCCCTTTCATCTTACCGGCTTTTGTATGAGGGTCAAGACGATTCCTTATATAAAATCGCTAAAGCGATTTTATCACTTGACTAAACACAGGAATACGGATAATTTCTCCTGAAATATCGGTCCTGCAACTTAGTTCGCTTCGCTCACACTTGGAATGTTGGAACACTGGAAGAATGGAATAATGGGTTCTGGGAAAATGTGGTAATGGGACCTTGTCGAGTATCCCCTTGTTAGGGAACCGAGAAGTTTTCACGAATGGAAACTTCCTTTAAAAAGCAACATTCCATCACTCCACCATTCCATTATTCCATGTGCGAGGCAGAAAATAAGATCTGGACATAACCCTCTTATTTTTATTAAGTTGTGGAATCTCTGAGCCGTTTTAAACATCTATAGAAATGCCCACCAAATACATCATCGTCACCGGTGGAGTCTTATCAGGCCTGGGAAAAGGGATAGCTGCTGCCTCAATAGGCCATCTTCTCTCTTCAAGACTCAAAATCGTCCCCATCAAGTGTGATGGATATCTGAACGTGGATCCAGGGACCATGAATCCTTTCGAGCATGGTGAGGTATTCGTGCTGGATGATGGGGGTGAAGTGGATATGGATTTTGGGCACTACGAGCGATACTTGGGCGTCACCTGCAAATCAAAATGGAATCTGACCATGGGCAAGGTATTTGACATGGTGAGGCAAAAGGAGCGGCGCGGAGATTATCTTGGGAAGACCGTTCAATATATCCCTCACGTGACTGATGTGATAAAAAGCCATGTTTTCGATGTGGCCCGGGAGGAGTCCGCTGATCTGGTTATCGTTGAAATCGGCGGGACCGTGGGTGACATTGAGAATGAGCTTTTCCTCGAGTCTATGAGACAGATGAAAGAAGATGTTGGCAGGGAGAATATCGTTTACGTGCACCTCACTTATGTCCCCATCCCTTACGGGGTCAACGAACAGAAGTCAAAACCCACACAGCAGAGTGTAAACCTATTGAAACAAAGGGGAATTTTCCCGGATATCATTATCGGGAGGTGCTCTCAATTCTTAACAAAAAAGGTAAAGGCCAAGATCTCCAATTTTTGTGACGTGGAACCCGAGGCGGTCATCACAGGCCTTGACGTGGAGGATGTATATGAGATCCCCATTATTTTTGAAAAAGAGGGCCTAGCAGAGATCCTACACAAAAAATTGAACATTTACAGCCCTCCGGACCTGCGCAGGTGGAAGCAGTTTATTGATAATTTGAGGCATCCCAAAAAAGAGATTGCGGTGGCCATGTGCGGCAAATATACCAAACTGGAGGACTCCTATGCCTCCATTATTGAATCCTTTAATCATTGCTCAGCCCATCTGGGTTGCAAGATAAATCTGAAATGGGTCGAGACCACAGACCTGAAGGACACTTCTTTCATGGACGGCGTGGATGGCGTGTTGGTTCCCGGCGGCTTTGGGCATCGGGGAACTGAGGGTAAAATTGAGGCCATCCGTGTGGCCAGGGAACGGAACATCCCATTTCTCGGCCTCTGTCTTGGGCTCCAGTTGGCTGTCATCGAATTTGCAAGGAATGTGTGTGACCTGGAGCGTGCCAACTCTACGGAAATGGACGCAGATACACCCCATCCGGTGATCGATATCCTTCCTGAGCAGAAGGAGATCGTGGATAAGGGCGGAACCATGAGGCTTGGGGCCTACACAGCTGTGCTCAAAGAGGGGACTCTCGTTCATTCCCTTTATCGATCTATTGATGTATCGGAGAGACACCGACACCGATATGAGGTGAACCCGGAATATCACCAAATCATAACGGAGAAGGGGATGGTTTTTTCAGGCTGTTCCCGTGATGGAAGATTGGTGGAATTTATCGAACTGCCAGATCTGAAATTCTTTGCGGCCACCCAAGCCCATCCAGAACTAAAATCCAGAATGGAATTACCTTCCCCCCTCTTCTATGGCTTTGTAAAAGCCTGCCTCAACTGAACCCCTTTCAAGGCAATTACAACTTGATTGTATAGGAATTTCCTTATTTGTACTGTACTACTTTAGCCATTTGAAAAGCCCCTGGGCTGAGCGGCATTCTCTGAAGGGGCCAAAAAATTTACGTATTGCCCTAAAGTATGGCGCACAACGCGAGGCAGCTATAAGGCATTGTCCTGTGAATAAAATCCCTTGCGGGATTTTATAAGAGGTGAAGATTAGTGACGAAGAAATATCGTGTTCTGTTCTTAGGACTCGTCGGAAACGAGGAGGCTTTTAAGGCGAGGATGTCCAAGTTGGGCGCATCTATCCCAACCGTTGACCTGATGATCAGTAAGGCGCCTATCATTTTAAAGGGGGACATGACTCTGAAGGAGGCAAGACAATATGCTGATGCAGTTCAGCTCGCGGGAGGCAAGGTGAATATTAAGGAGCATGGGCTTTTTGAAGAATCCGAGACAATGGATAGATCCCTGCATATTAAGTCATTAGAGGATTTCATTATGTGCCCGGAGTGTGGGTACAAACAGCTTAGGGGAAGGGCCTGTGTGAAATGCGGCTATATGTTTTGAAGTCAAAAACCTGGTTCTCTGGACAAGGTGAGATGTATTCGGCTACGCTTGGACGATAGAATGCGTTTTAAGTGATCTAAAGTTGAGGAACTCGCCTTTGGGGAGGTCGATTTTGAAACTGACAAAAATTTCATTAACTTTAGGCATTTTAGGCACTTTAGAACACTTTAGGCACTGCAAAGGCGATATTGTATTGAAGCCCCTCTGAGGGCAAATCAACGATTAGTCCTCTAGGCCCGGGTTCTTTGCTCGATGAGGAGACAACCGGGCGAGCATAGAGAAATGAAAGAGGTTGTTGACTTAGAAAAAGCCCGATTGGAGCTGGCGGTCAAAAAGGCATACCGCAACTGGGAAAGTAAGCTTGGCGAGTCCTTTGAATTGAAGACACAGCTTTCGCACCTTTCACCGCGGAGCTTAGCTTTTTTGGCCCAGGGAAAGGAAAAGAGCCCCTTCTATCTCTATGACCTTATCATGAACCTTCTCAACCTGGGTTCTGGATTCGAGTTTAACGAACTGCACTCAAAGCAAAAGATGGCTGTAGTGGACCGCTACCTTTTCATCCTGGATAGAATCCGATTTGAATATATGAAGAGGTTGGGTTGGCTGGAAAGCTACCCCGGAGAGGAATGTACCCTGGTTGATTTTGTCATTCACTTCGAAGAGTTGGCACCAAGCCTTCAAACCAAGACGCCTATACTCAGCCAGAAGCATCCTGAGTTCGAAAGTTTTTCTGAATTGGGTGCATTTGAAAAGGAAGAGTTCATTAGAAAACTGATACCCAAGGCCTTGAGGGAGATGGAAGATGAAGGCGATTCAGTGACATAAAGAATTGCTCCTCGCCCCATTTCTCCCCCTCCTAATCAGCAAATTTGAACTCTCCATGGTGTTGGCCGGATCCCTCACCGGTTGTTGGCTTCCCCATCCGTAATAAACTCCCTTCTCGGACTGGTCAAGATCCTATGGTCTTCTTCCTTAGGCTTTAGAGACTCTTTCGGGATTCGTCCTCCCGGCCAAGTCCCGCGGAGCGGGATGCGAGCCGGGATCCAGAATGATTTGATTCCCCGCAATTTTCTGGATTCCGGGTCTCGCCCCATCCCGCATCCAGCAGAAGAAAGCTTGCTAGGCTCGCCCGGAATGACGGTTCTGTCGAATTGCGACCCAATATCTGAGCAGGGAAGATTAATGTGTTCAAGATTGACCGCTGGCAGCCTTTGTAGTAAGGGGAGATGAATGATGAAAACCGTCACCCCCGTTGAACTCAAAGAGATGCTGCATGATAAAGAAGAGCTCGCCCTTTTGGACCTGCGCGAGCAGGGTGTGTTTGCCAATGAACACCAATTGTTCGCATGCTGCATTCCCTTGAGTCACCTGGAACTCAAAATATACGACTTCGTACCACGCCAGAACACCCGGATCGTTCTGGTTGACCAGGGTCCATCGGACAAATTGGGATTGGCTGAGAAAGGGGCAGAAGGCCTGGCCTCTCTCGGTTACTCCAATGGGGCTATTATGGAGGGCGGTATAGAGGGG
>JASFIT010000224.1:0-7608 GCA_050122535.1 Desulfobacteraceae bacterium
GTCTTTCAGGTCTGAGACCAGTCTCCGGCAGTCTGTCAGTGTGTGAAAACCGAGGCAGTTGACCTGGTCCAGGCCTTTGATAGATGGCCAGGCCGGTTCCGAACCCGTGGCAATAAGAAGGGTATCATAGTTATCTACGGTCCCGTCCCTGTATACGACCTGGGCCTTTTCGGGGGCGATGTGGACCACCTCTTTACCCGTAACCAGCATGCTATTTCCCTGGCGTAGGGATTCCTCATCGTACATCCACAGATCAGTCTCTTTGATTCTTCCTGCTAGAAGATAAGGCAAGGAGGTGGGGGAATAGGGAGGATAAGGCTCCATAGTCACCAGTTTGACCTCGTCCTCTTGGGTCTGGCGCCTGATCTGCTCCAGCGCAGCGAGACCTGCTGAGCCGCCACCCAGGATGAGATGTCTCTTCCTTGACATGTCCTCTTTCCCTCTATTCCAGGTTAAGCCAGGTTACTGGCTTATGGGTCTGACCCCGAGAAGCCTTATCAATCTCCTCTATGGCCCTATTGATATGCTGTTTGGTAATATCACAGTTACCCAAGCCACCGATGAAACCAATCGCTGGCATCATGACCCCTGCTTCGTGTAGGGCGGCCTTAGTCTCCATCAAAACGATCCCGCAATCCCAACCAAAGCAAACATTCTTGTCCAGGACACCCACCGCCTTTTGACCTTGGAGAACCTTGGCGAGCCTCTCTTTGGGAAAGGGTCTTAGGGCTCTAACCCTGACGAGACCCACTTTCATTCCCGCGTCCCTTTTGCTATCAATGACCGCTTTGGCTGTTCCTGAGGGGCTTCCCATGGATATTAAAGCTATCTCGGCGTCCTCCATCCTGTATTCTTCAATCTGCCCCCCATAGCCTCTGCCAAAAAGCTGCTGGAATTCCAGGTCAATGGCGTCGATCTTTTTTTTGGCCCTGTCCAAGGCGGCCAAGTGTGTGTAACGATATTCGGTAAAGATCTCCGGAGGTGCCAGACCCGCGTATGTGAGGCCCACCTCAGGGTCTAATCTGAAGCGGTTCATCTTAGACAAGGGGGCCAAGAATCTATCAACGTCCCTCTGAGCAGGGACCTCAACCCCGTCGATAAGATGGGACAGATAATAGCCATCGTAACACACGTTGACGGGAAGCAGGATCTCTTCGTCTTCAGCCAATCTATAGGCCATAATGATGGAATCTAGAATCTCCTGGCACGATTCCGCGTAGATCTGGACCCATCCCGCATCTCTTAGGGTAAGGGAATCCTGTTGACCGGAAAAGACCCCGTCTGGACCGGCCAATTCTCTGCCCACGATCACCATCACGATGGGTATGCGATCCATGGCTGCCTTGATATAGGCCTCGGCCATGAAGGCCAATCCCTGAGAAGAAGTGGCTGTAAAGGTTCGACCCCCGGCGTTGGAAGCGCCGATAAGCACACTTAAGGCCGAGTGTTCTCCTTCCACTTCCACCGTTTCCGCCTTTAGCTGCCCATCGGCTACAAATCGGGCCAGACGCTCTATCAGTGGGGTCATGGGGGTAATGGGGTAGGCTGCCACAACGGTGGGCTTACACAGCATGACGCCGTAAGCAGCGGCACCGTTTCCGTCCAGCACCTTCCGTTCATCTATGGCCTGGCCTTTGGCTTTCATCTATTTTCTTTACTCTTTTACCATGACGACGGCATTTCCGGGACAAACTCTGGCACAGATCCCGCACCCTTTGCAGTAATCTAAGTCGGAGGCAAAACCGCTGCCCCTATCGCTGATACACGCTTCGGGGCAGTAAATGTAGCAGGTACCACACTGATTGCACTTGCCCAGCTTGGTAACGGGCTTCTGATATCTCATGTACCCCGTCTTCATCATCTTGAGGTGGCCCATCTTTTCTTCGGTGTCCATCACGTGCTGAGGATATTTAATTCTCAACTTCATGGCTAACCCTCTTCAAACTGTACGATCTCGGTCTCTTCAAATCCGATCTCAGCGCACCGGAGATTCTTTTTCAGGGCCTCGCCCACAAAGTATTTTCCCAACGCGCGTCGGATGGAATCCAGCCCTACCCAGTTCGTGGTCCTGGCGAATGCCCCTAACAGGCAGGTGTTTGTCGCTGGTATCCCCAGTTCCCGCAGGCTGACGGTGGTGGCATCGACCATTCCCACCAAACCCAAGCTTTCATGCGGTTTTTCAGCGAGCGGCCTCGAGGAATTCAGAATGAGGAGTGCCCCCGTTTTTAGACCCTGAAACACCGTGGGGATCCTCATGAGGTTGGCATCGGCAACCACGAGGCAATCAGGTTCATAGACCTGACATCTCTCCCGTACCGGTTCATCATCAAGGCGTAGAAAAACCACCACGGGGGCGCCGCGTCTTTCCACGCCCAGAAGAGAGAAGGCGGTAGCATACTTACCCTCCGCTATCAGGGCTGCCACCAACATCTCGGCTCCGGTCACTGTTCCTTGCCCGCCGATGCCGTGTAATCTAATCTCTTTCATCACCGCTACCGCCCATAGGCCGTAAACTGTAACAGCTTCAAAATCACAAGGTCAAGCGGTCAGTTTCTTTCTCCCCTTTTGCTATGAGATGGGCACTTTATCCTGTGGCAAATCCATGCACAACTTCCAAGGGTTTTTAGAGCAACCCTTTCTCCCGGGCCCTTGTCACCATTTCCGGCTCAGTCCACCACTTGTTCAGACCCAGGTCCTGCACAACGGCCTCGGCCGCCAGGTACCCCGCCCCGAGAAGCACTGTCCCCCCAGGATTGGTGCACGACCCACCCATGTAAAGACCCTTTATGGGAGACCTGTGGGTAGAGCAATGCTCGTTGGGTCTCATATAGCCCATCTGAAGCGGGTGATACTCCCCCTGTTTGATGGAGCCCCGTACCATGTCAGCAAACTTGTTTTGGATGTCCAGAGGCGTTGAGACATATACGCTTCTTATGGTTTTCTCTGTTATGTTCGGGGCATATGCGCCGAGCACGGCCAACAACCTTTGGGCTTGCTCCTCCTTAAACTTGAGACTATCCCAATTCTCACTCCCTCCATTGATGTCAAAGGGGGCCATTTTGTAGATGGAGCCTATGGCCTTGCCGTGGAGTTCCTGAATCGGGTCATGAATACTAGGAAAGGCGCAGTAGAACCCGCCGCCCATTTCCCCGTTGCCGATCTGTTTATATTCACTGATAAAGTCTTGCGGGCTTTCATAGCCAAGAACATATATCAGGGCCTCATTCACTTCGGGATTGGTGCTGGCTGCGGCAAAGTTCGGCTTTTCTTCCAGTAGGCAATGCACGCCCAATAGGCTCCAATGTTCCCACTTCCATATTTTCACCTGTTCCACGAAGGCCTGGTCAAAATCCTCTGGCTTCAACAGTTTCAGAAAAGTCTGTTCTTGATCCAAGGTGCTTATCACCGCCTTAGAGGCTTCAAACAGGGTACCGTCTTCTCTCTCCACGCCTACAGCCGCACCGTCTTCGAGCAGAATGCGCTTCAATCGCTGCGCTGTCAGTACCATACCCTCATTCTCCTGGATTACCTTGATGAGGGCCTGAGCCAGGCTATGGGTTCCCCCCGCACAAATCCTGTAGTTGGTCATACGATTGAAGTAGAGAGGGACCAGATATCCAATCCCTTCCATTTCAGGGTTCAATCCCCACATGCAGACATTGTGCAGCATTAACGCCTGGACATGTCTGTCTTCGAAGAGTTCCGTAATGATCTGCTTGGGACTCTTCGGTGTAAACTCGGAGATCTCTTGCCCCAAGGGTGTCTGTTCCAGGGCCGCCGCTTGCTCCAGGACCGGGCGGGCCTGAACATAGGTGGCCGGGGCAAGGAAACTGTCCATATAGTCCTTGTATTTCAGGGTCACCTCACGGTAGGTGCTCGCATCCTCCTTGGAGAAGCTCTCAATAGAACGGCAGGTTTTATCCAGGTCATTGTATAGGCAAAGGCATCGGCCATCGCGCAGTGGCATGGCAAATTGGAGGGATGGATAAACATGTTTAAGCCCGTAGGCGTCTTCCAGATCAAGGTCTTTATAGGCGGGCGCATAGTCCACCATCATCATAAATAAGGCATGGGTATTGATGGGGTGACCCCCAAACACATCCTCTGTGGCCATGCCACCGCCTGCTTCGTGTCTCTTTTCCAGAATGAGGACCTTAAGTCCCGCCTTGGCCAGGTAGCTGGCGGCCACCAGGCCATTGGGGCCAGCGCCGATAACTATCACATCGTATTTGTTGGACATTTGTTCCTCCTCGTATCTGTTGTTTGCGGCTTTCCCGGCTGTCGGTGGCCCCTCATTACCAGGAGCGCTCTTTCTCTTCCCACGGCTTACCCAGCCCAAAGCGCTCCGCCATTATCTTATATACCCAATAGCCCTGCTGCATGTGCCCCCCTGAGGCCTGATGCCAGGCGGCAGAGCAGGGGTAGAGGTTCTCTATGGGGAAGTTCCTCAGGTCGGCCAGTTCAGGGATTGGCCTGAAGCGGCCGAACTGGTGCGACGGACAGTCAATTACAGACCAGTTTCCGGTGGGGGCAAAGGTTTTGGCATGCCGTGCGGTAAAGAAGGGCGTAACAGGGACATAGCCTATCACATTATCCCAGGTCATGTTCGGGGCGTACTTCTGCCAGAAATAGAGGATTTCGTCGGCGTGGCGTTTTTCTATAGCCTTCCACTCTTCCTCAGAATAGGCGGTGGCGGGCAGGACAAACTGCTCAGTAAGGACACAGGCCTTGCCTGGCGGGGCGAAGGTGGGGTCGTAGAGGGAGTAATCAGAGACGACAAGATTGAACTTGTCGGGCTCAGGCCACATCCCCAGTCTCCTCCGGTAGTGCTCCTGCAGCAAGTAGTCCACCTCCTTCTGCCCCAGGCACATCCAGACCATGTCAGCAAGGTTGGGGTCAAAGGCCTCGGCCTTATATTTGGGGGGCTCATGCAGAGCCCAGGTATACCAGGAGATAACCGTCCAATCTCTCTCGATATTCTTGACCTTCCTTGGGATTTCAGGATCCCAGTACTCCGGTCCGGTGAGCTCAAAGACCAGTTGTTCGGGATTAGCCCCACAGACCACAGCCTTTTTGGCTTCGATTTCCGTGCCGTCGGCCAGCCGGACTCCTGTGGCCCGGCCATTTTCTATAAGGATCTTATTCACCGTGTGCCGTGTGTAGATTTTGCCCCCATTCTCCTTGATAACCCTGTTACAGAAGTGGGCGGCCTGGTGATTGCCACCGGCCAGGATAGTTGTAATCATATAGCCTTCAATCATGATAAGGGCCGCCAGCCCCAGGCCCGGGCTCTCCGGTTGAATGCCTGCGGACTGGGCGGCCCTCATGAAGAGCATCTGGGCCTCCCGGCTCTCAAAGAGCTCCAGAGAAAGCTGGGCTGGTGACATAAGGTTCCAGAGGGGATTCAAACCAGGAGGGGGTTTGGTCAGCAGCTGGTCTATGGCGTCCGGTTGCTCTAGGGGCTGTGGGGGATTGAAGGCCACTTCAAAGAAGGCAGGCCCGATATGCTTCCGTACCAGATCGTGTATCTTCAGCCAGACCTCGGCATCCTTGGGCGAGAAGCGGGCAATGAGCTTGGCTGATTTTTCCTGACTGGGGTCGTCAAATACAGTATAGGTACCTATCCACGAGTCGTCCTCCAAAAAAACAGTGCCGGTGGCGACCTTGGGATAGACCAGCCTGGGACCATACGCCTCCCATTCCTGGGGAAAGTCTTCCCAGATGGCTTTGTAGTACCATGCCCCGCAGTGCATGTGGGAGCAGTGGTTCGCTAAGAAACCAGGCGCCGGGCTTTCCTCGGTAGACCACCCGCTGCCTGCCTCGTACCTATCTTCAAACATGCCTACCGTCAGGCCGCCATATCTGGTCGCATAGATGGCGTTTACCAGGTTCTTAGTCCCCGCCCCCACGTAGACCACATCAAAGCTCATGTCCGCCATTTTGTTTCCCTCCTTCCTAGACTTCTATTACGCGAAAACATGATGGAAAAGTCCCCGTGAACAGAGGCACGACCATACATGCCGACCGCTGACAAGGTGGCTGTTTTTCACAGGCGTTTTGACAAATTGCCTATTTTTTGTGTGATCTCCTCCTTCTAGGCCTTAGGCGCGCGAAACTCGATGTGTTCAACGCGCTCGTATGTCAGCATCAATACAATAATAGTCTGCGCACAAGATTGCCAGCGGTTCTTCCATGGGGTCTATTTCTTATCTCTTATTACAGCAATGAATATGCCATAGCATAGCTTAATATGCTAAGCCTATAAATATCATATGGTTAGCCTATGCAAATGTTAAAGAAAGAGAATGGCCTCCGCATTTTCTGTAATATATCTCAGATATGGCTGACATACTTGACAGTATTCCATACTTCTGTTAAATGTGTCAGACCGCTTATAAGGCTTGGAGAAACGCATGCTTGTGGATGAGAAAGATTTTTTTCGTGAGGCAACACTGAAAATATGCGGAAACCTGGAGATAGAAAAGGCCATGTGCTCGTGTGTCCGGTATCTTAGATCCTTCATGCCCGTGGACACCATGTACCTGGATCTTTATGAAAGAGATATCGGCGCCATGAGAATTATCGCCAAGGCCACGGCCAGAGAGGGCAGGAAGTTGGACATACTGGCGCCCCTGCCAGAGGATGCAAAAGCAGTCATACATGGCGCTGAGGCTGCCATAGCAGCTCCCGATGAAAAAAGGCACCTGAAGGATATATGGCTGATCAATCGTCCCGAGACGGTACCGACGAGCCGTGCGATGCAGAGATTCTTTGGGGAACCGGAATCCTCCAGTATCGTCATGCTTTTGATCATCGAAGATAAGCCCATCGGCTTCCTCATCGTACTGGCCGAAGGAAAGGACAGATATACCCAAGAACATGCTCACCTCTTATCATTACTCAAGGAGCCCTTTTATATTGCCTTGTCCAATACCCTGATGCATCGGGAGGTCCTCCTTCTCAAGGAAAGGTTAGCTGACGACAATAGATATCTGCATAGCGAGCTCCTGCGGCTTTCCGGTGAAGACATAGTGGGTGGGGAGTTTGGCTTGAAGAACGTGATGGAGATGATCCGTCAGGTGGCCCCGCTCGACAGCCCCGTGCTGCTTTTGGGTGAGACGGGTACAGGTAAAGAGTTAATTGCAAGTGCCATCCACAACGCCTCCTCTCGCAGAGAGGGGCCCTTCATCAAAGTCAACTGTGGGGCCATACCCCATACACTCATGGACAGTGAACTCTTTGGCCACGAAAAGGGGGCCTTTACGGGTGCCCATAGTCAGAAACGGGGGCGCTTTGAACGGGCCCATGGTGGCACCATATTTCTCGATGAGATCGGGGAACTTCCCCTCGACGCCCAGATAAGGCTATTGAGAGTGCTCCAGGAAAAAGAAATTGAGAGGGTAGGGGGGAGCAAACCCATAAAGGTGGACATCAGGACCATCACCGCCACACACCGGGACCTGGAAGCGATGGTCAGGGAGGGGAGATTCCGCGAGGACCTCTATTTCAGGCTTCAGGTGTTTCCCATCACCATTCCACCCCTTAGAGAGAGAGTGGGTGACATTCCTGCGCTGGTGCACCACTTTATACGCAAAAAGTCCCGCGAGA
>JASFIT010000225.1:0-7581 GCA_050122535.1 Desulfobacteraceae bacterium
GAGTTAAGCGCTTGTTATTAGGGGCTTTGGCTTTTCTCATGATCTTTGCCATGACCTCAATGCCGGCCATCGCCAAAGAGCCCATCAAGATTGGCGTCGCCTTTGCACTTCAAGGGCTCTGGAGCGACTGGTGCAAAAGGGATCTCATCGCCGTTGACATGGCCATGGAGAAGATCAATGCAGCAGGTGGGGTGAATGGCATGCCTTTTAAACCTATAATTTACGATACGGCGAGCAAGCCCACCGAAGCCGCCCGAGTCGTCAGGAAACTTGCCACAGACGACAAGGTGATGGCCATACTTGGTCCATTTTCCAGTTCTGAGTGTGAGGTGGCCTTTCCTGTGGGCAATCGGATAGGGATTGTCATGGTTGCTCAAGCATCTTCCAAGCCAGGCGTGGCGAAGGTCAACCGGCCCTACGCCTTTCGTAACAAAGTGGATGAACTCAGATTGGCCATTCCCGCCATTATGAAATGGAAGAAATACTACAATATCAAGACCGTTGCTATTGTCCATGATTCAAAGGATGCAGTCGGTCGCGCCCTGGGGACCATGGTCCTGCCCGGGGTCTGCAAGAAGCTGGGATTGAAAATCGTCAACGCCCCTAAATATACCACATACACAACCAACGATTTTGACATGAGCCCGCAGGTCACGCGTCTTAAATCTATGGAGTTTGACGGTCTTGTATTTGGAGGCGTCTATATGGATGGCGTCACCTTTATCAAAGAGGCTCGGCGGCAGGGTGTGAACCAGCCCATGGTGGGTGGAAACCCCCTCATGCACCTTAATTTCCCACGCCGGGGCGGAAAGGCGGCTGAAGGGGTCTTCACGTCTTCTGAGTTCTACTACTGGATGCCCAAGCCGGAAGTTCAGGAATTTACCAAGGAATACGTGAAAAGGGCCAAAAAGAAAGGGTTTGATCCGCCCTATCCCCTACAGTTTGATGTGAACGTCTACGATACCACTATGATGTTCGCACACATCATGAAGGAGAGGGGTGTCACGAATAAACCCGCTGACCTGGCCAAGGATCGGGAAAAGCTTATGAAGGGGTTGACAGAGATCAGAGACTTCCCGGGCCTGGCAAGCAGAATCTCATTTAATCCACAAACTGGGGATGCAGATAAGCGAATTTACGTGGTCAAGGCCCAAGGCGGCGAATGGGTCCTCGTTGATTAATTTCAGATCCGCTCCTGTGAAAGTCCTTCACCGGAGCGGGTCAAAAATTGAAATCGCGCTATTTCCCTTTTTCTTTTTTCCCCTGATACCCTCTTCACATCATGGCCTACCAATTGGAAAAATTATTCACACCCCTTATTGGTCCTATCCCGACTGTTGCAATCAGAAAAACAGGAGATGAGAGGGTAAGCTCCAAGCAGGCGAAACGCAAATTCTTTTCTGAGCGGGAGGAAGTCTTATGGCGGACCTACATTCCTTTCTTGAATCCCATCTAACGGAATACATCTATATAGAGAAGCCAGTGAAGCTGGAACAAGTGGGTGCACTGGTCGCACAGGCTGATGATACGATTCTCTTTGATAACATTGAGGGATATCCGGAGTATCGTCTCGTGGACCAGCTCTTTGTCAATCGAAAGGCCCAAGCCCGAGTGCTTGGATGCGAACCGAGCCGCGTGGTAAAGCGGTTGACTGAAGTGATTCAGAAAGGACCGATGTCGCTTAAGGAGGTGGAAGACGCACCCTGCCAGGAAAGGGTGTTCACAGGCGATGACATCGATCTGAATAAGCTGCCGATCGTTCGTCACACCGAACTGGATCCCTATCCCTACGCCACGGGCTTTGCGGTGCACGTTGACCCGGATACGGGGCAGTCTAATGCCATGTTCCCCAGGTCAGGTGTTCTTAGCCGTAACGAGATGGTCACCTCCTATGTTACGCCAACGGCCAACAAGATCCTCGCAAAACACAAGGCAACGAACACGCCCATGCCGCAGGCCCTTGTGATCGGAGCCCATCCGGGCTGGGAGCTCGCCGCTTGCTATTCACACCCACACCTTGGTTGGTATGAGCTGGAGTTATTTGAGGCGATCACAGGTGAAGTTGGGGAAATCACAAAATGCAAGACCGTCGACCTCTATGTGCCGGCAGATGCCTCCATCGTGATTGAAGGCTGGGTGAGTCCCACCCGGACCGAGCAAGACGGTCCCAACCCCGGCCCTAATATGCTCTTTTGTCCCTACAAGATGGAGCAGCCCGTGTTCGAGGTGACAGCCATCACCATGCGAAAAAATCCCGTCTATCGCCACACCCAGGTGACGCCTTTCACAGATCACCAGGAAATGCCTCGTCTTTTTCACGAGGCCATCATTATGGAACGCCTCCAATCCATGGGGTTGGAGGTACACGATGTGCACTTCCCGCAGGGCGGCGCTGCCCAAGTGGTCATTCTTCAGGTGAGCCCAGCCTTTGACGGGCAGATCACGGATGGTCTTCTTTCAGCCCTATGGGGGCCCTGGGCCAATATGAAGATGGCCATAGCCGTGGATCCAGACATCGACATATACGACTACCGCGACGTGCAGTATGCCCTTGCCACCCGGGTAGATCCGAGCAAGGATGTCATGATCATCCACAATGCCCGTATCTGGCCCTTTGACCCGAGTGCCACACCGGTGGAAGGGGCCTTTCCGCATACCCCAGAAACGAGACTTCCTTCGATCGTGGGTAAATGGGGGATTGACGCGACTAAACCGGTTCCTTATCGATCAGAGGAGAGGAAGAACTATGAGCGGGCATGGCCCATTGGCTGGGGCGAGATCAAGTTAGAGGATTACCTGGACTGATAAGGAGAGGAGACAACAGATGAGTGCAGGGTTTCTGGTCATCTACGAAGGACAACCCGAAGATCGTGAGGCGTTTCTTCGTTACTATGTGGAAAAACATGTTCCTCTTGTCTGGAAATTTCCGAAGATTCGCCGTTTTGAAATAGAACAGGGGATTGATGGCGGTGATTTCTTTATGATCGCACGTCTTACCTTTGATAGCATTGAAGATCTCCGTGTCGCCATTAGTTCGAAGGAGCGGGAGCGGGCGCGCGCTGATATGAAGAATTTCCCTCCTTTTAAGGGCGCGGTGCGCCGACAGGCCGTGGAGATCATGGATATGCCCCGCTAGGCAAACTAAGTAACGTTGAAATTAACAAGGCAAGGGAGAGATGCTTCTCTCCATTACTCCAATACTCCAATACTCCAACACGCCAAAGATCTTTCCCGCACAAAAAGGAGGACTCTATGTCCGTTGCTGTATCTCTAAAAGGAGCGTATTACAGGCGCGTCGGAATCAAGGAGCTTTCTGAGCCTACGTACAAACGGGATATCATTGAGCCCCTCTCCCGGTACAGTGAGAAGATGACGCCGCTCTCCCGTGGCTACGTGCCACCTGGGGGGTGGCAGGACGAGTTTCTTGAAACCCTTGTCCCGAACGTGGGAAAGCAGGGCCCCGTCCCTCGTAACGAACCTGGATATACGCAAATAGACCTGGCACAGCGGATTGCTGGGTTCCACTGTGCCATGGCCACCAACTGCCATACGGGCAATTGGACGCGTGTTCCGCTCACGGAGAAACTGGGTTGTTTTTATGACTGGGAAGGACCGTGGAGCCCGGGCTTTATTGGATTGCCCTGGAACCCAGAAAAAATGCCAGTTGAGGACCCAGGTGAAATGTCGGAAGTGGTTAAAGACACGGCCTTGTTCCTGGGTGCAAGTCTGGTAGGTGTAACGGAGCTTAATTGGGATTGGGTCTACAAACCGGGATGGGAACGCTACGGGCACAAAGAAATAGATTTGGACAACACGCTTTCCCCCTCCATCAAATACGCCGTGGTCATGGCCATAGAGACGAATTATGATTATGTGAGCCATGCACCCACAGCCAAGGCGAGTGCTGCGGCCGGTCTGGGCTACTCCAAAATGGCCTTTCTGGCCCCGTCTCTGGCCAAATTCATTGCTTCTCTTGGTTATGAGGCCATCGCATGTGGAAACGATACCGCCTTGAGTATTCCTTTGGCCGTGGACGCGGGGTTGGGGCAATTGGCGCGGTTCGGTGCAATCATTACGCCCGAATTCGGGCCAAGGGTGAGGTTGTGCAAAGTCCTTACCGATCTTCCTCTAACACCGACGGCGCCCATCGATTTTGGCGTCACAGAATTTTGCGATGTTTGCGACAAGTGTGCAGAATACTGCCCGTCACAGGCCATTCTATACGGCAGGAGGACCCATAAGGCACGGACCCCTTCAACCAACCCGGGCTTATTGAAATGGCCCTTGGATGGAGAGAAATGCTTTCGGTTCTGGTACGTGAATGGCGCAAAGACGGACCAGGGCATGTACCATATTGACTGCTATCAATGCATCAATGTGTGCCCCTTCAACAAAAAGCCAGGCTTTATCCATGACATGGTCAGATGGTCCATAAGAAAAAAGGCCTCTGCCCTCAACCATTTTTGGCGCTTTAGCGATGATGTTTTCTACCAGCCCAGATATAAGACAGGGAAGCACGCGAAGTCCGAATAGCTGGAGAGAGCCTCCCTCAAACATACCATTTCGAACCTCTCCTCCCGTGGACCTCTCAATATCTACCTTTCCAATTCCGTTTCAGTCTTGGGTTGGCGGTTGACCAAGACCATCCCTATGCTGACCAAAACGAGGGCAACGATAAGGTTGGTACCAATGATCTCACCCAAAATAAGGGCTCCGCTCAAGAGCACGCCAAAGACGGGGGTGAAAAAGGAAAAGGCGTGCAACAGACTGACAGGGTACCGGTGGATAAGCTCGAACCAGACGAGGTAGCTGAGGAAAGCAACGATGATGCATTGGTAAAACAGGGAAAAGCCTCCAAACATAGAGATGTTGGAAAAGGTGGGGTCTTCCAGCATGAAACTCATGAAGAGCAATAGAGGCGCTGAAAAGAAGACCTGGTAGAAAAGGGTCTGCAAGGGCACGGTCTGGTAGGCCAGAAACCTCTTTACGTACAGGGTGGTGGCTGCCCACACCACGCCGGCAGCCAGGGCCAAGAGATCGCCAGGCAAAGCGCTGAAGGAGAAAGAGCCCAGTTCCTTGGAAAATAGGGCCACTACGCCCGCAAAGGCAAGGACGAGGCCCCCCGCCTTCCAGGGATTGAGGCGATCCCCTTTCAGGAAGAGATGGGCACCAAGGGCCACGAAGAAAGGGGCAGTGTAAAGGAGAACATACATCCTTGAGGCAAGTGTGTACTTGAGGCCCACATAAACAAGAGCGAACTCCAGTCCGAAGAGAAGCCCCACCATGATTCCGTGGAGGAGGATGTGCCTAGACGGAAAGACGGCAATGCCTTTAGCTTTCATCCAAATGTAGAGGCAGGCGCTGGCCACCAGAGAGCGCAGGCCAGCCATGAAAAGGGGCTCCAGCTCGCGAAATGTGATCTTAACAATAGCCCAGTTGGTCCCCCAGGTCAGGGCACAGAGCAGGAGAATGGCAATGGGTTGCCAGCGAAGTTGGGCTCGGTACATGAAAGCTATCCTGCTTGAGATTGAAAGAGGGTCGGATTAAGGCAGGATATGAAGATACCTCTAAAACTTCACACTTTTTACAAGCCCCTCATATTCTTTGACTTCTTCCTGAGTAAGCTTGCGGCGAAATAAATCCTGGCGGACCAAAATGGGGACCTTCCTATTCAGGGCAAGCGCTACCGCATCGCTGGGTCTGCTGTCAATAGCATGCTCTTCCCCATTGGCACGCAAGATCACGTGGGCATAAAAGGTCTCTTGCTGCATGTCGTGGATCTCGATGCGAAGGAACTCCATTTGAAGTTTGTCCATGATACTCAGGTAAAGTTCATGAGTTAGAGGGCGTTTTGGTTCAACCAGGCCTTTCTCCTTGGCAATGGCGGCAAATTCCGCATCGCCAACGAACATCATGAAATAGCGCTCTGCCTCCGCATCTTCTTTGAGAACGACCATATTCCCCCTATTGGGATCGGACTCAAGATGAACTTCAGTTATGGAGATCATTTCATCAGATGTCATCTCGTAACCTCTCAGCTCCTCATGTGATCCTTGTAAACATTCATCGGGTATCCGTCAACCCATATAAACAAAAAATAGTCCTACTCTTCTTCACCCGACTTCTCTTCCCCTTCCTCCTCCTTGGCGAATTTCTTGACAATTTCCGCAATTTCCAAGAAGCGTTCATCCGCCTTTCTAAAGAGGGTGCCTTCGGGATATGTCCCATCAGGCTGGAGTTCTCCAGCTTCTGTCCCCGTCAGAATTTCAATGCCTTGCTCAACCGTGGAAATGGGCCAGACGTGGAACTGCCCCGCTTTCACAGCATCAACGACATCTTTTTTGAGCATGAGGTTTCGGACGTTTTTTCCCGGGATGATAACCCCTTGACGGCCATTAAGCCCCTTGTGCTTGCAGATGTCAAAAAAGGCCTCCACCTTACGGGTTACGCCACCCACGGCCTGGATTTCCCCTTTCTGGCTGACCGAACCTGTCACACCGATACCCTGGTAAATGGGGATCCTTGCCAGGGCACTTAAGAGGGCAAAAAGCTCTGTACTGGAAGCGCTGTCCCCCTCCACGAGCCCATAACTCTGCTCAAAACACAAGTTCGCCGTAATGGACAGGGGCTTGTTATGGGCGAATCGTTCTTTCAGAAAGCTGGTAAGGATCATGACGCCCTTGGTGTGAATGTTGCCACTCATCTTGGATTCACGTTCGATGCCAACCACACCCTCGCGACCCACGGAGACGGTCGCTGTGATCCGGTTGGGTTTACCGAATTCGTGATCACCTGTCATGAGAATGGATATCCCATTGATCTGACCGATTTTAGAGCCATCCGTTTCGATCCAGAAGATATCCTTCTCCACCATTTCTTTGACCCGTTCCTCCCATAGGTTGGATCTGAAAATGCGCTTTTGAATGGCCTCTTCCACGTGAACCTGTTGGATAAATTCCGTCTCATCCTGGCCAGCAAAGTAATTGGCCTCTCTGATGAGGTCGCTGATGTCCCCCAGTTCAAGGGTGAGTTTATCCCGGTCTTCGGTGCGCTCCATGCTGTATTCAAGGATCCGAGCCACACCGGTTCGATCCAGATGACGGATGTCCTGCTCAGAACAGAAGTCCCCGATCATTTGTGCCACCTGCAAGGAGGTCTCCTCTTTTCGGTCCATCCGGTCATCCATGTGTGCCTTGACCTTGAAGAGTTTCTGGAAACGATCATCGTAGACGTGAAGTAATTCGAAAAGGTATGGATCGCCCGTAAGCACGATTTTGATATTGAGAGGAACAGGCTCGGGACGAATGGTTCTTGTGCTGAAAAGGCCATAAAGCTCCCCTAAATCTTCAATCCGAATTTCCTCATCTCGAAGTGCCCGTTTCAGTGCTTCATAGGAAACATACCACCTGAGCAGATCCAACACCTTCATGATGAGATATCCACCATTCGCCTTGTGAAGGACCCCCGGCTTGATCATGGTGAAATCGGTAAACAGGGCGCCGAACAATGCCTGGCGTTCAATCGTCCCGAAGAGGTTGGGATAAATGGGATTGGATTCAATGACAACCGGGGCACCTTCTG
>JASFIT010000226.1:0-7576 GCA_050122535.1 Desulfobacteraceae bacterium
GAAAGACTGAATACTTCAATATTTCTTCTACGCAATTTCATTTCAGGGCCAATCCTGGGACGGGCAAAAGAATGAACCGTTGGTTTCCGCAGCCAGACGCCAGAAAACGCTGGCAGCAAGGGGATCCCCTTCCATCGGGTACATGATGACGTTAACGGGGACTCCATCCGGCAAACTTCGCACCGCATCTTTAAATAGCGTCAAACGCTTCTTACCCGAGACCCTTTTGCTCAGAGGTGCACGCGTTCCCATGGTGGGCAGGCTGTCTGTGAGCAGGAAGATATTGTCTGGTAAAGGCTTCATCTCGGTCAAAGCCTTGACGGCGTTCACGAGACTGGTCCCCTTTTGGGGAATCACCTTGCGCATGCGATCAACGGTCTCATTCAACCTGTCAACGTTGCCCGCATCCAACCAGGTCCCTCTTGTCCCCTCAATCAGTGGTGAAGGGGACTCGTTAAAGGTGTACACCTGGAATCTGCTGGTGAGAGGGAGGTGTGTGACCAACCAGTCGACAGTAGAGACCGCCTGCTGCCATTTTTTAGATTTCAGCTTCTGTGCATCTTTGAGATGACGCCGGCGTATGATCTGGACAATCGTATCGGCAAGCATGCTTGCTGAGGCGTCCACGAGCAGGAAAACCCGGTTTCCACCCATTTTAAGGTCCGTCAGGTACTGACGATCGCCGACTCCTGGGAAACGGCGCAACTTTGACCCATATTCGTCATCTGCCTTGCTTCCCGCCTCAAGCCGCTTCACATCCTCCTCCAAGGACTTGAGGTCTGCCTTCAATTTATTAATGTGGGCCTTGCTTGCAAGGGTCTGATTCTCAAAGTAAGCCAGCTCAACCTTTTTTTCTTTGATCAATGCAATGATTCTCGTGGAGAGCCCTTCGGTTTTGGCCAGTTCTTCCAGAATTTTTTCAAGGGCATTCCGGGCCTCAATAAGGTCTTTTTTGCCCTCCAGCACCGCCCTCTCCATTTGGGCAACTTCCCCACGCAGATCAGAGGTGACCTCATCTCGCTGAGCCGCGCTTTTGGCGTTTACAATCACAAATAAGAGGATTATCGCTCCCAACCCGCAGCAGATGCAGTCGAGAAAAGAGAGGCTGAAGACGCTGATCCTTCTATTTTTCATCTGTCTCCACAGAGGCTATGAGTTGGAGTTCTTCGCCGGGTGTTCCCACCCGGATGACCTGCCCGAGCCTAAGCAAAGCGGTTCCAGAGACCCGCTCTCCGTCAACAAAGGTCCCGTAAGTACTGTGATCAGTGAGGATCACCTCTTCTCCGCGAAGTTGAATGGAGCAATGCCTCCTGGAGACACCGGCCAGTTGTCCCTGTATGCGCACATCAATCCCTTCCTGGGTGCGGCCAGTGCCGATAACCAGAGGTCGATCAGAGAGGGGGTAGGCGACGGTACGGTAGAGAAGGTGGGTGGGAGACGTGTCCCCATAGGATATGGGTTTCACAGAAATATGGTCTTTTTTGGCGGGCGTTTCTCTACCCTGCCAGGGACGGCTGGTCAATAATGTGACCCCAACCTCTGGGCTGGAGACCTCTTGCCAGAGATTTAGTGCTCCAAAGGCGCCAGCCCCCGGTTCCAGTTCCCTTCCCTGGGCACCATCAAGGGTGGCCAGCATTTCCCTACAACCCGGCAGAGGCGCCATGCGGTGCGTTAGCTGAAGGGTCACGGGCTGTCCAGGTTTGCCATGGCGCTTCCGCATGAGGTCAATCATCTCGCCTATTTCCTGGAACACCCCCTGTGCCTTTGCTGCAAAAAGCTCACGTGACAGGTTGACGCGATAGCTCTTGGAGCCCACGACCATCTCGAAAACGACAGAAGGATTCTGTTGAAGCCCCGCCATAACAACTGGAAGCCTGTCATAGAGTTCCTGTTCCGTGGAGGCCTCGTGCAAGGGATCAAAACGGGTGGTTCGCACAAGCGCCTCGCCAATCGCCTTTACCCATTCAGCGTAGAGATGGCGTAAGCCTCTTTTCTTCGCCGTTGCCGAGTCTTTCTGAATGAGGCGTTCGCCCTGTTCAAGGAAGGTAACCTCCGATCGATGCAGATGGATGTCCAGGTGCAACAGGACCCGATCAGGACATGGCTTGGACGCGGCGGCCACGGAAAGAGACACCATGCCCTTTAAAGGAATACTTAGTGCCTCAGTTATGCCCAGGATGAGCCCCAGTTGATCCCGGTCAAAGAACGCTGGCACCGCCATGACCATTTCATTCCCGCGTCCCCTGATCTTCTCCCAGATATGAGCCAGATGGGCATAGGCCATCTCTGCATGGTTCCGTGCATATCGGCTTGGTTGTTTCAAGGGCTCTGTATTTAGTTGATCCCAGAAGGCACTGTTGACCTGGAGTGGATGGAGTCGTGCCCGCCGCTCAGCTTCTCTGCCCACGAGCAGTTGGGCCTCATCTGAAAGAGCCAACCCGGGACTCTGCAGGTCTTTTCCTTCCAGCGGAAGCAGTCCCAAAGGCTCTTTTGCCGCCGCCATGATGCCCGCATCGCTCAGTTCCAGTGCAATCAAGCGCATTTCCAAGGCCTTTTATTGGGTCTGCAGATGGCGGGTGAGATGCTCTTCACAGTATGCCTCGGTGTCCAGCACATAGCGTTCTTGAACCAGTTGCAAATGATGCACCAGAAACATGAGAACGAGGCTTAAAAGAAGCGCGATCAACGTGGAATTAAAGGCGACGCCCAGGCTCTTGGTCACCCCGAAAATATCGCCTTCGATCGCCTTGTGTGCCTGCCCAAGGGCCTCCCCAATACCTCGGACCGTGCCAAGGAATCCCACCGAGGGAATCGCCCATGCAATATACCTTATCATGGACAATTCCGATTCCAGCCGTTCTCCCTCAGAGGCGCAATAGGCATGGGTGGCAGCTGAAGCATCCTGGATATTTCCGGTGAGACCAAACCGCTGCAATGCGGCCAGCAGGGCCCTTGGGAGCAACGCGTTCCGTTGACGAGGGGGCAGGGCCTGGATTTTCCGTGACCAGTCTCGGGTATCCTCAGGCAGGATACGCATGCCCTCTGCCAGCGGGATTAGATCCATCCTCAAAAGGGCACGGTGTTTGATGGTCATGGCACCCTTATAGGCCATGATGGCCAGAGCCCAGAACAGGAGGATGAAACAGGCCTCCTGTTCGTAATCCCGTATCAACACATAGACAGACCGCTCGGTCACATAGGACTTATCCTCCGCTACCAGGGCCGCCTGCTTTGCGAGCACCGCATCTGCTTTGGGACGGATGACCCCCACGTAGATGGCGTGTACCAAAATGACCACCAGGATTAATGAGAATAGCTGGTAGATAGATTCAAAGGATATGGGGAAGGACTTTTTCATTTTAAGACCTCATCTTAAAGATTTCGCTATCGAAGAGCAGTCATTCTTACCTGCCTACATCCTGTGTGCAATTTAGTAACGAATTTAGGAATCAGGCTGTCTTAACTCTTGTAGCGTCATTGCGACCCCCGATCCGGTCGGGGGGAAGCAATCTCATTGTTCTCAAAAGAAGTAGTCCCGATTGTTAGAGCGAGATTGCTTCGTCGACTCCGCCTCCTCTCAATGACATTGTAATAGCATCGATTTATGCGACTAGGGACTAAATGTCCGCCGGAAAATCCACCGCCTGATCTGCTGGGATTTTCTCCGAGGGCACAAATCTCTTCAGCGGCCACCCTTTTCTCTTGGGTACAGCTTTGGGTTTAGGCGTTTCTGGTAAGGATTTTTTCTCCTCTTCTGGACGAGCCTGTTCCTGTTTTTCTTCAGCGACAAAACCTTGGCCTTGGGGAACTTTGAGAGATAATTGTTGACCCGTTTTCACATTCTGCATCGGTTCTTCTTTAACTGATGTATGCGAGAAGACCGCTTCTGGGACGCCCCAATAGAGACTCGCACTCAGTATGAGTCCCAACAGCGGAATGCGTCTTTTTATCTGATAGTGCATGATCACATCTTTTTATTCACATTCGTTAAATAACGGCAGACCCTAAAGCCCACATCCGGACGCTTGCCACTGCTATAATCCCGGTACGCCAGCCTTAGCGCACTGATACTTGAATGTTTCCAACTGGACCCTTTGACCACCCGATGTTTTCCCTGCCTGGGCCCCAGGGGATCCAAAATTACTTTCTGACCCGAGTAGGAATAGATGGTGTAATAATCGTGACACCATTCTGCCACATTTCCACCCAGATCATACAGTCCCAGTGTATTCGGTTTGAATACGCCCGGCGGCGCTGGACCCGGGTATCCGTCATTATAGTTCGGCAGATAATTGGGCAACAAGCCTTTGGCCGAGGCATCAGCGAAATTCCCTGATTTTGGTGTGGGTGGGAAACTATTTCCCCAAGGGTATTTCAGGGAAGCCTTGTCCTTTTCATATCGGGCGCAATACTCCCATTCTGCCTCCGTGGGAAGGCGATAGCCTCCTCCCATGGGTTCAGCAGCCACCCATTTACCATCGCGCTTAACATAAGAGCGTGGTAAAGAGGCCTTTGCACTTAACCAATTGCAGAACAGAGCAGCCTGTTCCCAGGTCACCTGCACAACAGGCAGTTCATTCCGGTTCAGACCGAGCTTTTTGAACCAACCCGAATTATGCGCAGCCAAAAATTCCCTGAACTCCTTGTTGGTGACCTCTCTCACCCCCATGTAAAAGGGCCTTTTTAGCTCCACCCTTTGCAAGGTCTCATTGGACCGGCGTCCCTGCTCTCGTCGAGAGGCACCCATGGTAAAGGATCCGGGATGAATCAGGCGGAGCGGGTACCCATTATGCGTTTTAGTGAGGGAGGGGGGTGCCAATTTCACAGGCACCTTTTTTTTCAAGGCGACCCGCACCTCCTGCGGAAATCCGGGACGTGGGGTGATCTTTTTGAAAAACGATTCATACCCCTCCTTCCTGATTTCTAGCTGATGCTCTATTGCAGTGAGTTGCAATTCGGGACGGACCGGTCCCCAAGATTTCCCATTTACAAAAAGCTCAGCATCTTTTGGCTCCACCATAACATAAACCACCCCTTTGATGGGTACCAATTCCACGGTGAGTTTTTTCACCTTGGCAGAAGATACTCCAACTTTTCTGCTTGCCTTTTCATATCCCGCCTTAGAAATACGGACAAGATGGGTGGTCTTTGGGTCTAGAGGGATTTTCAAAGGCGTCTTTCCTGCGTACTCACCTCCTACGGTCACGTTTGCCCCAGGGGGCCTTGTGGATAGGGCAAGAATGCCGTCTGCGGGCAGCAGCTTGATATTGTCCAGTGCCTGGGGTTGATTCGCCTTTACGACCAACTGGGTACGCCACGTTTTGTAGCGATCGGCCCCCACCTCTACACTATAAGTCCCAGGCAGGAGCTGAAGTTTCAGCGGAGTCTCCCCGACCGGCTCCCCGTCAATCCTTACCTTTGCACCTTTCGGCTCTGAGCCAATGGTCACATCACCCCAGGCAGGGACAAGGGCAAAATGTATAGCCTGAGATACACCGCAGCCCTCCACATCCATGTGGGTTTTCAGGTCTTGATAGTTTTTCGCAAAAACCTCCACGGCTCTGCGGCCTGGCTTCACTTTCAGTTCCTGGATGGGCGTCGTGCCCACCGCTTCACCATCAATCTGTATCCGTGCTCCCTCGATCTCGAAAGAAGACGGCTCCTCCTGAAGGACACGCAGGGACACCACCCCAGCGAGCTTTTCCATTTGCAGCTTTAGTGTCTGACTTCTTTCACCCGCCACCTTTATGGACTGACTGAGAGGTTCATAACACTGTTTGGAAGCAGTCAGTGTATATTCTCCGGGGCGCAGCAGGTAATAAGCACCCAACCTTGGCGCTATTATGCCTCCGCTGATAGTGATTTGGTCCGGCTCCGGTTCAATGCTGATAACCACCTGCCTTGCGGTGAAGACGAACCAGGCGGAGGCAGAAAGCATGGAGAAAATGAGGATGAGGATCACCCAAGCCAACCACTTGAGCGGGAATTTTGGTTTCGGTTGTTGATGGCTGGGATGGAATGAGACAGGTTCAATCTCTATAGACGAATCCAAGGCACCACTTGGCTGAGGCGGAACCGTCTTTGATGTGTCGGACGGATCATGAACCTGAAATAGCGCGCCGTCGGTTTCTAACGTGATGAGGATCTCGCTTGGGCCTATTTGCAGCCTGTCCCCGTGACGCAGCAAGACAAACCCCTTTAGCCTCTCCCCATTGTGCCATACAGGGATCCCCATCTCAGCTGCTCGAACACAGAAGCGTCCCTCAGACAACTCAATATAAGCGGCTTGCTCATGCTCACCCAAGCCTGAAATACGGATACCGGCGGAAGGACTTCCGCCGATGAGGACGGGGAAATCATGCTTCTCCAGAGTTCTCTCGCCACGGCTTCCCCTGATTTTGTAGTACACCTTCAAATCCTCTCCTTGCATATCACCGTGACGCGCACCACTTTCTGTCCGGGCTTGACCACGATCTGCTGTCTCACATCTTTGTATCCGTTTCGTGTACCCACCACCGTATAGGTACCAGGGCGAAGGTCCAGATCTCGGGAGCTAAAGCTTCCCAGCCTTCCCACTTTGTAGACGGCCACCTGTGTAAGGTTGTCAGACTCCAATGTCACTTTAACCGGCGTCTTTGCCGTCATCACCAATTGATCCAGTTTTTCTATTTGTGACGTTAGGCGGGGACCCTTTGGTTCAATCTTCTTTGTCTCCTGCAGTAATAAGATCGCATTTTGTAGATGGCGATCCGATTCTAAGACACCCGGCCTCCCCAAATAAAAACTCAGGCGCTTCTCCAGCGTAACGCGCCCCTGTGAAAGCATCTTTCCCCGAACGGCAAATTGAATTGCAGGATCTATTTTAAGGACGGCCAGATAAGATTCTAGGGCCTTTTCCCAATCTTCTGCCTCCTCGGCGGCCAAGGCCTCTTTTCGCAGGGTTTCGATGCGGGCGAGTCGAATCGCCTGATCCACCTGGGCGAGGGCGTCCTGAACCTCACTGGAGTCTGGTTTGAACGACTGTGCCTTTAGAAAGGTTTTCCGAGCCCTTTCGTATTCATTGTTTTGCAGAGCTGCAAATCCGAAAGACATGAGCTGTTTAAACTGCTCCTCCGCAATCAGACCCTTGACCCGATCAAATCCTTTCCGTGCCTGATCCGATTCTGAGTCCAGTTTCAGGGCCTCCTGGTAATCGGCTAGGGCAAAAGGGAGGTTGTTTAATTTCTCATGGCGCTTTGCAGAATTGATCAACCGGATAACCGTCTCGATTTTCTTCGCCCTGTCTAGACTCAGTTTCGCCAACTGGTTTGCCGGATCAATCATCAGGGCCAAGCTGAAGTTACGCTGTGCGCGCTTTCCATCTCCCCCAGCCATCGCTATGCGCCCTTCTTCCATGAGCCGACGAAATGCTTTATCACTTCCTTTTGTGAGCGCCTTGGCTTTGCTCAGGGCGTCCTCGTATTTGTCCGACGCGGAAGCATAATCTTTATTCATATATAATGTGTCCGCCTCCTGCCCGGACTGAGCCATCTCGATGTAAAGGCTGCCTCCCCACTCCGCGCCCCCTTTGTTATCC
>JASFIT010000227.1:0-7536 GCA_050122535.1 Desulfobacteraceae bacterium
CGCTACCGCCGATGAGGATACCCGCCAAAAGCCCCGCCAGCGTGGCCCATCCAAGATTCTTGCTCTGTTCCATACGATGTGCCAGATGCCTCGCCGTAACGTGCGCAATTTCATGACACATCACAGCGGCCAACTCATCAATGTTATCCATCTCATTGATGAGACCGGAGAACACGAAGATGTGACCCCCTGGACCCGCAAAGGCGTTCAAGTCATAATCTTTGACCAGATAGAAATGGAATGGGAAATACCTAATTTCAAGAGGCCTCAACAGATAGTGACCCAGAGCACTAATGTATTGCTGGGCATAGTCGTCATCCACAAAATCTAAAATCTGCCTTATCTGGATGAGAAATTTTTCGCCCATTATTCTCTCTTCCTCTGCTGACAAGGCAAAAGCTTTGGATGCGCCCAGGTACGGTTGAAAACACAAGTGGAGTGATAGGGCGAAAATAATAATCAATTTAGGAAGACTTCTGTCTGCTATCCTCATCTAACTCTATCCTCGGGGCCTCTATCCAGAGGCCTTCCAGATCATAGAATTCTCTGACTGGTTGGTAGAATATATGGATCACCACATCACCATAATCCAACAACACCCAATTCCCTTCTTGCTCTCCCTCTAAACCATGGGTCCTAAAGCTCTCCTCACGCATCCTTTTTGTCAAATGCCGTGTAATTGCCTGCACCTGTCGGATGGAGTTCCCGCTTGCGATGAGAAAATAATCCGTTATGGATGTGAGTTTTGCAACTTCGAACAGAACTGGATCAACAGCCTTTCGCTCCTTTATGATGCTAAGACACAGGCGTGCCTTATCGAGGGCATTCATCAGTCCTATATAACCCCTTTTCCATAAGATAGGCCCTAACGGGTTCCGGGATCAAAAAACGAATCGTCTTCCCTGACGCGACCAGTTCCCTTATCTGAGTGGATGATATGTCCATTAGGGTGGCCTCTTTGTATATCAGCACATTGCCTGAGGGATGGACAAAGGTGTGCTCTTTGTCCGATCTGTCGAAACCCACGTCCAGGGATAGAAGAAAGGGCTCCAATTCCTCGGATTGACTTCTCGGCCTGTTAATGACCACAAAGTTTGCATAATCGAAGAGCCTTTCATATTCCTTCCAAGTCTTAATCTCCAGAAAGGCATCCACGCCAAGTATGAAGAAAAGGATAGGGCTCGGTTTAAAAATCTGATGAAACTCTCTGAGGGTTTCTATGGAGTAGGAAAGTCCCTGACGACGCCCTTCCAGATCCAGGACCTCAAACATGGGCGATTCTTCAGCTGCCAGTTGGGTCATGGCAAGCCGTTGGTGAAAGGGCGTTATGGGTCTTGTTTCTTTGTGAGGCGGGACTGCTGCGGGAATGAGATAGACCTTATCCAGTTCCAGTTCCTCACCTATCTCTTCGGCAACGCGCAAATGTCCAAGATGGATAGGATCAAAAGTACCCCCAAGAATACCTAGTCTCAACTGTCTCCCCCTCCGCAACTCATAACAATGCCGCTATCCCTGGAGTATTGGAGTAATGCATTTAGATAAGAAGTCAAATTAGATTCTTTAATGCTCCCTATGTTCCAATACTCCATTACTCCAACACTCCATTACTCCAATCCTATTCTCTTACCTGTCCGTCCCCGTAAACCAAAAATTTTGTTGTGGTCAATTCCTCCAAGCCCATTGGCCCAAAGGCATGAAGTTTGGATGTGTTGATGCCGATCTCAGCACCTAACCCCAGCTGGTACCCGTCGTTGAAACGGGTGGAGGCATTGACCAAAACCACTGAAGAGTCAACCTCTGCTAGAAAGCGTTGAGATCTCTTGTAGTCTTTGGTAATGATGGCCTCCGTATGATTGGAACCATATTTCTCAATGTGATCGAGGGCCTCGTCCATGCTTGAGACGATCTTAACTGAAACGATAAGATCCAGGAACTCTGCAGGCCAGTCCGATTCCACAACCGCCTGACTTCCAGGGACTAAGGCTGAGGTCTTTGGACATCCTCTTATCTCCACGCCTGCATCCTGAAGTCGTTTTGCCATGGGTGGGAGAAAATCGTCTGCAATTCGTTCGTGTACAAGCATGGTTTCCATGGCATTACATACCCCAGGCCGTTGAACCTTTGCATTAAAGCAAACCTCTGATGCAGTTTCCAGATCGGCAAACTCGTCCACATAGATATGACACACACCTTTATAATGTTTCAGTACAGGAATACGCGAGTGCTCTGTGACAAAGCGGATAAGGCCTTCTCCTCCCCTTGGGATGATGATATCCACATCATCTTCCAGGCTCAAGAGGATACCCACCGCCTCCCTCTCTGTGGTAGGAACAACCTGAATCGACTTTTGAGGTAGGCCCACCTCCTCCAATGCTTCCCGCAGAATGTCCGCTAGGATCAGGTTAGAATGTATGGCCTCGGAGCCCCCTTTGAGAATAACGGCATTTCCGGACTTTAAACAAAGCCCCGCTGCGTCTACGGTCACATTGGGCCGCGATTCATAAATGAAGCCAATAACACCCAAAGGTATCCGCACCCGGCCCACCACTAACCCATTGGGCCTTTTCCACATGCCGGTCACTTCACCCACCGGATCCGGTAAGGCCGCCACCTCCCTCAATCCCTCTGCCATGGATTCTATAATTTTACCACTCAGGGTCAGACGATCTATCATGGCTGAGCTGATTCCCTTCTCCCTTGCCAACTGGAGATCCCTTTTATTCTCTTTTTGTATATTCTTTTTTCTCTCGCCCAATCTAACTGCCATAAGGGTAAGGGCGGCATCCTTGTCTTCCCTCCCCACTTTTCTCAGGGCGCTTGAGGCAGCCTTCGCATCTTTGGCCATCTTTTCAATCATACTCTGAACTGACATACATCAATTCCCTCTTCCATGTCACCGGTAAGTACCAAGTTATCCCGATGAATAACTTCATCGTCATGTTTGAAACCCAGTTGAGACTCTATTTCCTTACTCTTCAAACCCATGATCTTTTCTATATCGCCCGAATCATAGTTGACCATTCCCACAGCCAACACTCTTTCATCTCCATTGAGCAACACGACAGAATCCCCCAAGCTAAATCTGCCCCTCACCGCCTTGATGCCCGATGGAAGAAGGCTTTTTCCCTTCTGCAAAATGGCTGTCTCTGCGCCTTGGTCAACGAGGATCTCCCCCTTCGGGGACCTGGTAAAAGCGATCCAGTGTTTCCTGCTGCACAGGGCCACATCCCTTGGCATGAAGAGGGTTCCCTCTTCCTTGCCCTTGAATATGTTCTTAAGGATGCCCCGCTTGAGACCATTCGCGATGATCGTTGGAGCACCCGCCATGGCCACTTTTTGTGCCGCTTTGATCTTGGCCGCCATTCCACCGGTACCCAAGAACCCTGGGATTGAACTGGCGTACCTCATTACCTCTTTGTTCACCTTTTCCACAATACCTATACGACAGGCATCCTTGTGGCTACGGGGATCTTTGTCAAAAAGACCATCAATATCCGTCAGGTTGATAAGGAGTTGAGAATCAGTGAGATTGGTGACCATAGCGCTCAGGTTGTCATTGTCGCCAAATTTGATTTCATCCACCACGACCGTATCATTCTCATTGATGATGGGAACGATCTTCCAGGACAATAGCGTAAATAGGGTATTTCTTGCATTTAGATAGCGTCTCCTGTGGTGGAGGTCGTCTCTTGTAATGAGAACCTGCGCAACCCTCTGCCCGTGGCGACCAAAGGCCTTCTCATAAACCATCATAAGCGTGCTCTGACCTATAGCGGCAACGGCCTGCTGGTGAGATATGGAATCTGGCCTTTTGGGCAGACCCATCTTTTTCAAACCCGATGCAATAGCGCCCGAAGAGACCAGGATGACCTCTATTCCCTTCTTGTTGAGACCACACACATCATTGGTCAGGTCGTTAATGACGCGTTTGTTCAAGCCATCGCTGGTGGTGAGAACCCCGCTGCCCACCTTGACCACCACCCTCTTCACAGGCCTCAAGAGCTCAAGCCTGGATATCCTTTTTTCCCGGCCTTCCTTGTCCATGATGGAATTTCCTTGCAAGGACCTGTTTCACTTCATCAAGGCCTTCGCCCGTTAACGCGGAAATGGGCAATGCGTCTATCCCCATCTCCTCAAAGGCCCTTCTGATGCTTTCAATAGTCCTGTGTTCAGGTGAATGGATATCTATCTTGTTAATCAGGACCATCTGGTCCTTCTGCATCAGGCTTGAATCGAATTTCTCTAATTCATTCTTTAAACTGAAAAAATCCTCTAAGAGGTGGTCATCAGGAACATAGGTTATATCAATCAAATGAAGTAAGAGCCTTGTCCTCTCGATGTGCCTGAGAAACCGATGTCCCAGGCCGCGTCCCTCACTCGCTCCCTCTATCAAACCGGGGATATCTGCCATGGTAAGGGTACTCTCATCATCAAAGACAAGAACCCCTAAGTTTGGGACAAGGGTTGTAAAAGGATAGCTGTCGATCCGAGGACGGGCCTTGGTAAGACGCGAGAGCAGTGTGGATTTGCCAGCGTTAGGCAATCCGATAAGCCCTATGTCGGCAAGATACTTAAGGGAAAGTTTGATTGTCCTTTTTTGCCCGGGAAGGCCGGGCTGGGCAATTCGGGGTGCCCTGTTGGTTGGAGTGGCAAAATGCTGGTTGCCTTTGCCGCCTTTTCCTCCTGGAATAACAAATACTTCTTGATCTTCCTGGATCAGGTCGGCGAGCAACTCACCCGATTCATGATCGTATATGATTGTCCCTAAAGGAACCTCTAAAACAACGTCTTTGCCGTCTTTCCCTGTCTGGTCCTTCCCTCTCCCAGGTCTTCCATTTTGGGCCTTATAATGTTTTCTCAGGCTGTAGTCGGTCAACGTATGGAGTCTGTTGCTGGCCCTTATAATGACATTTCCCCCGTTCCCTCCATCGCCTCCATCAGGCCCGCCCTTAGGTATGTATTTCTCCCTCCGAAAACTGACACAGCCCCTTCCTCCATCTCCCGACCGCACTGATATCACAGCTTCATCTACAAAGCCCATCTCGCCTCTGAGGAGGGGATGAAAAACGCCACACACTTAGGTGGCGTGAACGCTCACCTTCTTGCGAGTTTTATCAAACCGTTCAAAGGCGACGATTCCATCGATCTTGGCAAAAAGGGTGTAGTCCCTTCCCATGCCCACATTTTCTCCAGGATGTATCTTGGTCCCCTTTTGCCTCATGATTATGCTACCGGCCCGCACCTTTTGGCCTGAGAATCTTTTTACGCCATACCTTTTTCCAGCACTGTCCCTTCCATTTCGGGAACTGCCGCCTGCTTTCTTATGTGCCATGGTTTCTCACCTCATATCTTTCAGGCGTTCTTTCTAAGCACCTTCGATGTTCTCAATCTTGACCAGGGTAAATTGCTGCCTATGACCCCGTTTTCTTCGGTAACCCTTCCTCTTCTTGTACTTGAAAACCACAATTTTCTTGTGTTTATCGTGGCGCGTGATACGCCCCACAACCTTGGCGTCCTCGAGATAGGGCTTACCCACATTTACCGTTTCACCATCAGAAGTCAAAAGCACCTTGTCAAAGGAAATGCTCTCACCCACTTCACCAACCAGTTTTTCCACCATCACTTCATCACCCGTGGAAACTCGGTGTTGTTTACCACCAGATTCTATAACCGCGTACATATCCAGTCAGTCCTCCATAATCCAAATTTTTCATTCTAAGTGACTAAAATAGCAAAGTCAATTCAAATTCCAATTCCCTGATCACCGTCAAGGCATCATCTGCGGCGTTGCCTGCGATCGCTCCTCCTTGCGGTGTATTGCTCTATACGCCTCAGTCGTCGCTCCTCGGCGCCTAGCATCTAATACCTTGGTGGTGATCAGGAATACTCCATAACCTGCCGATTTCAGTCTAGATACTCAATTTGGACAGCGAATTTCGCCACTCACCAAAAAGAAGTGCCCCCGGCGTGACTCGAACACGCGGCACCCAGATTAGGAATCTGGTGCTCTATCCACCTGAGCTACGGGGGCATTCTTAAATATCAATATGTTATGAGGCTTGTCCTTTTCCCATCTCCTGATCATTGACCAAACGTTGACCAAAAATCTCGTCAATGACCATTACTGCCCTTTTTTTATATTGAGGAGATACGTGCATGTAGCGCATCGTGGTCTCTATCTTCTTATGCCCTAACAGTTCCAGAACCTCCTTGACAGTCCGGCCTTTTTCAGCAAGCCAATAACCGAAAGTATGTCTAAAGGTCTGAAATCCTACCCCCTCCCCCGGGTAGTTGAGTCTTCCTGGTACCATTCCAGCCCTTTTTATGGCTGCATCAAGAGGCTTGCCTATAATCTTGGCGGTTATGGGTTTTCCGTCGCGTGCGAAGACAAGATTATCTCCTTGGGCCAGTAGGCCTTGTTCTTTTTTTATCTCTGCGAGGATCTGGCGAGTCACTTTGTTCAGCGGCATCTCCACTTTCCCCTTAGTCTTACTGGGTAGGAATTCGATGTAATCCTGCTTTACTTGACTCCATTTAAGTTCCAGGTAATCACCTTGCCTCTGTCCAGTCGCGATGGCAAACTTAACTAACCGATACAGCCATGGGAGATGAGTAAGCTCTTCCAGTAGAGAGTCCACCTCGTCACTTGAAAGATAACGAGTGGGTTTAGGTGACTCCTTTGTCAACAGCTTTTGGTCCCTAAACGGGTGGATCTTGATCATATCCCACTGTTTTGCCTTTGTAAACATGTGACTCAAACAGGACATGGCTCGGTTTACCGTTGCCTCTGTTCGTTCCCTGGTCCTCTTACCATTTTTGTAGGGTGTGTTCAACAGGTGGTTTCTGTATTCCTCCAGCTTAATATATTTGATGTTACCAAGTTCCGTGTTTTTGCCGAAGTACTCTACGAACTTAGGAATAAGCCAACGTTTATATTTGATGTAGCTTGCGTAGCCCCTTAGCCTGGGGTTTTCCTCATAGTGGTTCCTATACCTCTCTGCAAGGTCCCCAAAAGTGGCACCTTTACCCCTGACCTGAACCAATAAATGAGGATCGGTCTGGCCCGCTTCGATACGGGCTGCCCTTTCTCTTGCAGCATCTTTGGCGCTGTCTACCTCCACGACCTCCCGTATACGTTCACCATTGACACGGTAGTCAATCTGCCACGATCCACTATGTAGTTGCCGTACGCCCTTGTACCTTGGCATCTTGCTCGACCTCCTTTCTAATTAGCTCTTCTAAGAATGCCCCTAAAGTTTGACCCCGAGTGACAGCCGCCACCTTGGCTTCATGCCATACACGTGGATTGATCCTGACTGTCTTGATTTCTTTTTTCATTTGCTACCCCTTTTGCAAAAAGTTTACATGTATTACATAATATACAAACACTACAAGTATGTCAAGACATTTTTTGCTGCAGTTCCTGAGAACGGCTACCAAACCATTAGTTCGGCATTTTCAACAAGTTGCGTTTTATTTCAAAACTGACTTGGTGCCCAAGGGGTAAATGCCGTATCATACCTCCCGCCGATCCTA
>JASFIT010000228.1:0-7524 GCA_050122535.1 Desulfobacteraceae bacterium
TTGGGCTTTTGGGTTGCCACAGAATATCATTGTAGCACCTTTACTTCAGGCACATAGACAATCCACTTTCCACCCAGGTTGCTGAACCTTTTCTCTTTTTCTAGAATCTCTTTACTGTGATTCCATGCAAACAACAGGGCATAGTCCGGATAGTTTTCTTTAAACACGTCGTGGGCCTTAATGGGTATGTGAACGCCTGGGCTAAACTTTCCCTGCTTAATGGGCGTGGTATCACTAATAAATTCGATGAGCTCTGGGGTGATATGACAATAATTTAAAATAGTCGTACTCTTAGAGGTGGCAGCGTAGCCTACGATACGCTTATCCTGTTTCCTTAACGCTTCAAGGAGACCCACGAGTCCCTCCTTAGATCTCTCAATTCTCTTTCGCAAATTCTCATAGGTCTCATTTCGGTGGAGTCCCATGCGTTTCTCCTTTTCAAGGGTGTGAGCGACTGAGGGTGAGGCCTGATAGGCGTTCCTGTGCGAGATGAAATAGCGCAATGAACCGCCATGCACATCTTGGGGCTCCACATGGATGACCTCTAGCCCATACAAATCAAAGAGGTAGCTCACTGATGTGAGAGAAAAATAGAATGCATGTTCATCATAGATCTGGTCGTAGGACGTCTTTTCTACGATATCTCCCAGGTAAGGATCCTCGAATATGAGGACTCCATTGGGCTTTAGAAGGAGCTTTACACCTTCCACAATCGAGTGAAGGTAGGGAATGTGACACATCACATTTGCGCCCAAAATGGCATCTGCCTGGCCATTTTCCTCAAGAATTCTTTTGGCAAGGCCGGCATCAAAGAATTCCTTTGTCACATTCATGCCCTTATCAATGGCCACTTGAGCCACATTGGAGGATGGCTCCACGCCGAGATGATTCACTCCCCGCTTAGCGAAATGCCTCAACATGATCCCATCATTGCTTCCAATTTCCACAACGAATGGATTTGAATTTCCTAAGTAGTTTCGGCAGACGGAATCCGCAAATTCTTCAAAATGCAGTGCCATTCGCCCTGATGTTGATGAGTAGAAGGCATAATGATCGTGAAACATCCTTTCTCGATCCACCAACTCAGTAAGCTGGACCATGTTACACACGTTACAGAAACCGACCTTTAGCTCAAAAAAATACTCCCCAACGAATTGTTCGGGAAGAATGAAGTTATTGGCGATAGGCATTTTTCCAAAGGAAATGAACGGATCCATGTCTGATTGGCAAATCAAGCATTTCGTCATCATCTATTCCTCAGGTGATCTTCTACTTCTAACAACCCCTAACCTTTCCTGGCATCCCGCTTCAATCCTTGTTTGTGAAGCGTCTGTTTATCCTGATCGCAGGATCTCAGTACAATTTGTCCCCCTCGCTCCTTTCGAATCTCATCTGGGAAATCTGCTCAGAGACGAGGCCCATCATGAAGATAAGAATGGATGTTGTGAACAGAAGGGCACTCATATTCGTAAAACGACCCCAGGTAAAGAATGTGTAAAGGTAATATCCCAAACCCAAACAGAACATCAGAAAACTGATGGGCATAAAGACCCTCAGGGGAGAATACAGGGCGCAGATCTTGGTGATGATCAAGAAAAACCGTATCCCATCCTGGAAAACCTTTATCTTGCTATTGCCCTTTTTTCTCTTCTCCACGCTAATCGGGACATATTTCAGGCTCCTACCACCTCTCAAAATCCCAAGTGTGAGCGTGGTGGGATAGGAATAGGTGTTGGGAAGGAGGTACAAGAATCCGTGGACAATATCTGATTTGACGGCACGAAATCCAGACGTGAGATCTTCAACAGGAAATTTGGCCACATATGAAGCCAACCGGTTATAGGCCCAGTTTCCAAAAGCACGTCCCCATGAGGCCTGATGGCCTTTTGGCCTCGCACCCACCACCATGTCATATTCGGGGAAATATTCGAGCATCTTCCCTATCTCTCTAGGATCATGCTGTCCATCCCCATCCATGAACACCAGTATGTCGCCCGAGGCGATTCTTATGCCACTCTTTACGGCTGCGCCATTTCCGATGTTATAGGGGTGGCTGTAAACGAGGACCCCTGCATCCTTCGCAATCCCACCTGTTTCATCCGTTGAGCCATCGTTCACAACAATAATCTCAAAATCAGGATAGAGGTCCCTGATCCTTGAAATCACATCCCCGATGCTCTCAGCTTCATTGTATGTGGGAATGATGACCGTGACCTTAGTTTTGTTCATTTATGGGCTCCCAGGTGCGTTTGCGTGGCTTGGACCTGTCCAGCTGGGGATCGATCCCCAGCATAAAAAGAAGAGCCATTGGGAATAGACCATGAGGACCTTTCACCTCCAGGATGGCGCCCAGACCCACAAGAGTATCCCGCAATCGACTCTTATATTATACTAAAGTAACTTCAGTTCTGTTAATGATAAATGATTAAGACTAAAATTTCAAGTCCTTAGACTAATATGCAGTATTTTACAAACATTCCCCCCATCATCCCCTGCCCCATTGTCCTGTTCTGATTTTTTCCTCTTCTACGACGAGGGGCACGGCCAATTTGCTGGTTTGGGGATCAGAGATCAGAGAAGATTTCCCAAAGCAGAGACACTAAAGCCCCTTTCGTAGTAAAGAACCCTCACGTATTTCTTAAAGAACTCGCTCAAAACATGCCTATCGCCCTCTGAGAGATTGTCCCGGACCCATTTTTCGAAAAGGCGCTCATAGATGAGCAGATGTGTAATACCCTTGTCTCTGAGCACGCGTACCATCTCTTCTGGGCTTTTCGACGCCAGAAATACCTCCCTCATAAGATCTTCACCAAATACGTAGTCCCTCTCACAATAGTACCCCCTGTTACCCACAAAAATAAACAACACCAGAGCCTTGGAGGGAAGATGACGATCCATGTATTGAAGTGCAGGGTATTCAGGCCGATATTTGGATATGTATGCATCCCGGCTCAGATGGCCTCGCAGGTAGGCAAAGGGTTGCACATATCTAAATTGCTCAAAAAAATAGCGGGCGTTCAATACAAGGGCAACCGTTAGAGCAGAGACAAGGAGAATGGTCACAGCCCGCCTGGTAGCCCGTCCTTTGCAATTCCCAACCCCATGAATGATGTTTCTTATGCCCAGGACAGATAATAGAATCAGTGGCGGAATGATCGGGGAAATGTAACGTATCCTGAGATCCGTCCTGAAAAATGTAAGGGCGAAAAAGAGGATTACGAATGCAAGCAGGACCTTCTTCTCACGTTTGAGCCGCTCTGCGTCCTGTCTCGTCCATAGAAAGGCCGTTATGGGCAGAAGCAAAAGAAAGGGGTTGAGTTTCCCATCAAAATATTGCGGTATTCCGTCCTGGCCTTGAAAAAAGATTCGTACTGGCAAGAGAACAATCTGCCACCAGGACTCATGATAGATCAGGGCCCTAAAGGCAAAAGGCCCTAACGAACGCTGGGCTTCACCGTATTGAGAATTGAACCAATGGTCGTAAAGCGGATAGATGGGATTATTTGTCCAGATGATGTTCCTGATCATCCAGGGCGAAAACATGAGTAGTGCTACACCCGCAAAAACAAGGCCGTATCCTGCAGCCCTAAAGGGGCTCTGTTTTGAACCTTGAGCATACTTTGAGCAAATAAACGTGGCAAAAAGAGTCAGCAGAAAAAAAGTGATCAAACCATTGTATTTTGTTCCCATGGCCAGCCCACAGAAAAGGGCTGAAAGGATAAGAAATCTCAAGCGAAATTGATTTTCAGACCATTTCAGGAGCAGAAGCAGTGACGCTGTGGAGAAGAAAATAAGTCCCAGATCTACGTAGGCTGTGATGGAGAGCTTCACAACAATCGGAATGGAGAGGAAAAAGATCACCCCAAAAAGTGCATACATAGTATTTGACCGGCGTTTTAGGTACCCGAAGATGAGCCAGGCCGTAAGGAGTGCAAAGACAAAATGGATGAGTTTGGGGACGATGTCATTACCGAAGTACAGAGGAATCATGTAGAGGAGATCCACATTCATGGGATAGTAAGAAAAGACCATAAAAGGGATCTCATAGATACCCCCATGTTTTAAGTAGAGTTTGGGGACGGCCAAGTGGTGAACGAGTGCGTCCTTGCTAACGGGCGGAACCATGGCGAGGACACAAATGGAGACCATTAAGAGCCCAAGCCCTCCCAAAAGCAACCATTTGAGTGCCAGCTCAGAACGACGCTTCTCCCGGAATTTTGGTGTGGATAGGTTCAGTGGTTGCCCCTCCTATTGAAATCCCCTGTGGAACTTTCTCGAGAGACTGATGAATACAAAGATGGGAAAATCCATTTATTCAAGCACCTTCCGGATATGATGAAAATGCTACCCGGAGCCCCCCTTAAATCTGCAGGGTTGAGAAACATTGTTGAGATATTTACTTAATTGGAGTAAAATGAGTCTTATTCTTATCCCGTTTTCTTGGGTGGCCATGATTACCGCCGTTCGTGATGGTGCGATCGTAAACATAGGGTATCTGACCACCCATCTTTTATGTGCGTGTCAGGTGAAGCTCCCTGCCCTAAAGGGCTGGGCATCCTGATAAAGGATGTGGGAACTTGCCGTAGCGTTTAGCCATCCATCCCCGTCCTAACCTGACGGCGCATTCTGGCGAAGAAGAGCAAAATCCGTTTTGGGTACACAAGGCGAACAAATGCAAATGCATCACGGATCATTCGATGAATGTGGTCAAAGATCTATTTCTTACTGCCGAAAAGTCGTTTTTGCCATCGTTGTTTTGGGCATACTCATCTTCTCAATATATGGCAATACCTTTGATTGCTCATGGCATTTTGATGACGAGGTGAATATAACCGATAACCCCAATATTCATCTGAAAGAACTATCGTGGAAAAGTATCAAACGGGCCTTGTTTTCAGGTCGCGCCGATCCCAGCGCTCTGTACAGACCCGTATCATGCCTAAGCTTTGCTTTGAACTACTATTTTGGGGAACTTGATGTTTTAGGGTACCATCTCGTAAATACCTTAATACATTTCCTTGCCTCTGTTTTCCTCTTTCTGTTCATCTACCACACCCTCAATCTTCCATCGCTTAGGACAAAGTATGCAGACAACGCTTACCCCATAGCCCTCCTTGCGACTCTTCTCTGGGCCATAAACCCGGTTCAGACCCAAGCCGTAACCTACTTGGTTCAAAGAATGGCCAGCATGGCCGGTATGTTCTACATCATGAGCATGTACTTCTATTTAAAGGCGAGGACCCATGTGAAAGGGGGCCAAAAGGTCCTCCTTTTCATGCTCTGCTTTTCTTGCTTCTTGCTGGCTCTCGGTTCAAAGGAAAACGCCATCATACTTCCCTTGAGCCTATCCCTTTATGAAATTCTTCTCCTTCAGAAAATAACACGAGAAAATCTCAGAAAGAACTTGCGCATCTTCTTGGTTGTTGCAGGCGCAATTTTCATATTGGGATTTGCCTATATCTATGTCCGCGGCGGAAACATATTTTATTTTATAGGAGACTATGACGTTCGGCCTTTTACACTCTGGCAACGGCTTTTGACCGAACCCCGTGTCATTATCTTTTATATCTCACTTTTGTTTTACCCTATGCCCCATAGACTCAACATCGCCCACTCCATTGAAATCTCGACCTCTCTCTTAGAACCAATTACGACGCTCTTGTCCATTCTTCTCATTGTGGGAGCCATTGTCTGTACGATGATCATAGCGAGGAAACGGCCTCTCCTCTCATTTTGCGTTCTCTTCTTTTTCATAAACCACCTGGTAGAGTCTACGATTTTTGCCCTTGAACTCATATTTGAGCATCGAAACTACATTCCTTCCATGCTTCTTTTCCTGCCCGTCGCCATTGGGTTTTGGAATCTGTTGAAACGCTACAGCATGAAAAAGTCCATGAAATTCATCATATCTCTTTTCATCATCCTGCTACTCATAGGTCTTGGGCATTCAACGTTTATGCGCAACTTCACATGGAAAAATGAAAAAAGCCTCTGGATTGATGCGGTTGATAAAACACCTGACATCCCTAGACCCCATCATAACCTGGGGAAGTATTATCAAGACATTGGCGATTACAAGAACGCCATTCTTGAATATGAGAAGGCCTTGGATAAACCGGAGAACAATCGAAAAGACGGAGCTTTTGTAACCTATTACAACCTGGGCAAAATATATGGGGACCTAAAGGATTCCAAAAAGGCATTGGATTTCTATAAAAAGTCCATAGCCATAAATCCTGACTACGCGCCTACCTACAACAATATGGCTGCTATCATGGATCGTGAGGGAAAGTATGCGCTCGCTCACGAATACCTGCTTAAAGCCTTCAATCTAGATCCTAGCAATACTGAATTCCACTTCAATCTGGGCTTCCACTATGTGCGAGAAGGGCAGCCACAAAATGCCATCCACCATCTATATTGGCTGACGAACGGTAAGCAATTTGGGGATAAAGTCCATTTTTACCTGGGTATAGCCTTTAAACAAGACGGGCAGCTGGGCAGAGCCGTGACCCATTTAAGAAGGGCTGTGAAAATGAATCCTCGAAACATAAAACCCCGCCTTCACCTTGCAGAAATATTCTACAGCACAGGTAAATATAACCAGGCCAAACGAGAAGCAGAAACGGCCATTGGCTTAATCCGCGACAAAGATACGCTTGAGAAAATCTTAGACACTCTCCTAAAAAGAGACCGTTCAAAGCATCTAAATCCCCGAGCAGCTGTTGTTATTCCATTGATCGGTGAAGCGTGTAAACGCAGATCGGAAGCTTCCGAGGAATGGAGTGACTTAGTTGAGGAGAAGTCTTCACAGCTGAAAGGGATACGGTGAAACCAGATTGGATACAAATGAAAACGACCGGGGGAGCGGCTGCACAACCCACTCCACCCGGTCGACTCCTCATAACAGAATCCTATTAGAATTGACTTACAGAACCACCCGGGCCTCGGATGATAAAACTCTTGTTTCCTGCAAGATGCCAACTCCTCATCCGGTAGCTCGTTCTATTTGCAGCATCTACAACGAACTGAACGTCATCGGACAGATAGAGTCCGTAGGTGGCACCCGTGAGAGTAGCCGTACTGTTACTATAGCTCTGTTCGTCCACATAATAGGCCTCTTGTGCTGTGGCGGCGTTTCTCAGGTCCGCATTCGCCGCTGCGTTGTATGATCTTTGCCTGTAAGCTGCGAACTGCGGGATGGCGATTGCCGCCAGGATGCCGATGATCGCGATAACGATCATCAACTCGATCAGGGTAAAACCCTTTTCATTGTTTTTGGTAAATTTTGTTAACATTTTTTGAACCTCCTTTTTTTTCACGATATATTTATAACCACCAAATTAAATATCCTCTATAATACACTCAAACTCACTCATCACCCCCCTTCGAACCTATCCAAAGCCTTTGCTACAGGGATATACAAATACTGTGCCATTCGAAAGGGGAAGGCTGGCTAACCAACAAATCTCTTTAAATTCAAATGCTTGGGCAGGCATTGCTCCGGTAGGAACAGCAACCTTT
>JASFIT010000229.1:0-7524 GCA_050122535.1 Desulfobacteraceae bacterium
GCGGGGGCCGTCGATGCTCTTCTATTCCACGTTAATGGAAGCACTTGGCGGGGAAGCCGTCATTGGCGTGGACATTTATATACCTGATGATCTGAGAGAACGATTGAATGCCTATGGAAAGCTTTCTGAGAGAATCGTTCTCATAAATGGTTCTTCTGTTGAAGAGGTTACATTGAATCAAATCAAAGGGATTATCGGAGATTCACGGGAGGTTATGATTATCCTCGATTCGTACCATACCCAAGATCATGTCTTAAAAGAGCTGCGGTTATACTCCCCCTTGGTGGGCAAGGGCTATTATTTGATATGTGCGGACACGGTGATCGAATATCAGCCCGAGGTTGACAAAAGGCCTAGACCTTGGGGGCCAGGAAACAATCCCAAAACAGCGCTTGATGAGTTTTTCAAAGAGAATGACCGCTTCCAGGTAGACAGAACACTAGAGAATAAGCTCCTTCTTACGACCAATCCTGGCGGATACTTGGCCTGCATCAAAGACTGAAAAAAAAGAGATGATAAAAGAGAATCTACCCAGCGTCGGCATCGGACTTCCTGTATATAATAATGGGAGACATCTCTCAAAAACACTGGATTCAATCGTGAACCAATCCTATACAAATCTTATTATCTATATATCAGATGACTGTTCCGATGATGACACCCAGGCAATCTGTGAGGGTTACGCTGCAAAGGATACCCGAATCAGATATTCCAGAAATGAAAGGAATTTAGGCACTAATCGAAATCACGCTAAAATATTGTCCCTCGCGTCAACTGAGTATTTCATGTTTGCCAGAGGACATGAAATCTTGTCATTAAATCTTGTTGAAGATTGCCTGCGTACCCTTCAAGAAAATGGGGCATCGGTGCTTTCCTTTGCCACAACCCAATGGATTGATGAGCAAGACAATCCCATACCAAACAAGCCTATCGCACACTTTGATACCAGGGGTTTGGACGTGGTGACACGCTCTGCCTTGGTATTTTGGGGTAATTGGGAATGTTTTTATGGTCTTGCGCGAACTGAACTTCTGAAGGGGATTCGTGGACACGAAGAGATCATTGGGAATGACACTGTTTCGCTACTGGAGAAAGCGCTGCTCGGGAGTTTTGCACATGTGGGTTCTGCCACCAGATACAGAAGATACCATTATACGGGAGAGTCATACGCAAAGAGGATGCGGCGGTATCAGACTCAAAATTATAGACAGCTAAATGCAGTAGACAAGCTCTTCCCTCTGGCAAGGCTGCCCTATCATCTTTTGCGATCTGTTCTAAAATCAAAAGTCCGGCCAGCCGATAAGATAAAGATTTTATTTGTCGTACTATCCAATGCCCCTCTCAGATATATCGTATCAAAGGGAAAACAACTATAGACTGGATCAGTAGTGTCATTGAGCCCCGGCGAAAGTGATTGCCTGCAGGATCTCCGGGGAACACCGTTGGAGCATGATCTCGATTTTATAGACCATAAGATCTGCCTGATAGATTGAATGAGAATGAATGATCATCATTTAGCCAAAGGAAGTATCTACCTCATCACCAGTTACGTCTTGTTCTATCTGAGTGGGTATCTCATCCACTTTGTGCTGGCGAGAAATGTTTCGCCGAGCACCTATGGAGCGATAGGTGTCATTCTCTCCATTTTGACACTGCTGCAAATTCTTCTCATGCATGGGATTCCTACGGCTGCAGCGAAATATTTATCCGAGGGAGCTGACGGAAAAGAGACAAGAAACAAGTCTCTAATTCTCCAATTTGTTTATACTTTTCTCATTTGCCTATTCGTCTATCTTTCCTCCACCATGATCGCAGATGTCTTGCGGGATAAGACATTTATCCCATATCTCAAATTCCTCCCCATTGTCATCGTCATGAGGTCCATGAATCAATTATTTAACAATTTCTTCGGGGGCTATCGGGAATTTAAGAGGCAGGCAATACATATGGCCATAGATTCATTTCCGAGGGCGCTTTTCGTGTTTCTCTTCATATCTCTGGGGTACGGCATATATGGTGTCTTGGGAGGATACGCCGCCGCTTCCCTGACAGGATTGATTTACGCCGTCATTCTATTTAAGCCGAAGGAAGGCCACACGTCGGTCGGGTACGCGAAGATCATCCATTTTTCATGGCCTGTCATACTCTATGCAATCTTTTTTCAATTGTTAACATCGCTGGACCTGTTTTTTATAAAGACGCTCAGCAGATCAGGAGCGTATGTGGGTTTCTACACCTCTGCCAGAGTGCTATGCACCACACTAACGATCGTCAGTGCTGCACTCTCATTAACTTTGCTGCCATCAATTTCCCATTCTGCTTCCACGAGAGATGTGAAAAGGACCAATTCCTACATACAGACCTCTATGCGATATCTGCTCATGTTTTTCGTTCCAATGGCAGTCATCATATCTGTCAACGCCAAGGGATTGTTAGCCCTATTTTTTACCCCGGAATACGCAAAAGCGGGCAATTCCCTTTCCATGCTTGTCTGGGGGTGGTTTTTTCTGCAGACCTTTTTCGTCATTTCTGCCATGATCAACGCGAGTGGTCGATCCAAAATTCCGGCGGGAATCGCTGCTGTTTCGATTATCATCTCTGCGGTGAGCAACTATTATTTGGTGAATCTCTATGGCATGGAGGGCGGTGCTCTCGCCACGCTTATAACGGGCGTGGTGTCCCTAGGCGCGGGGCTTTACTTTGTCTACAGGATATACCAGATAGGTGTCCACACGCGTTCAACGCTCAGAATCTGTTTGGGATCAGGACTTGTATTCGCGATTTCGGTTCTGGCCAAGCCAGAAGGAATAATTTTGATCGGTTGGATATTGCTTCTTTTCACCCTTTATGTGGCATTTCTCTTCCTGGTCAAAGTGATTAACCATGAGGATATTCTGCTGATGAAGGCGCTTATCAGATCGTTCGTTCCTGGTAGTCTCAGAGCAGAAGTTTAATAAGGAAGATGACTCAAGGAAAAGGCGTGAGGGGAGATAGATTTTGATCGTTAAACACATGGCCTCAAAAAGGGTTTGAGTAGGTTATGGGGGTAATTCGGCCTCTTTTAGGGGAGGAGAAATGGCATCCCTTTTCGACAAAATAGGGTCTTCTACGGGCCAATCAATGGCCAGTTCAGGATCATCCCATCGGATAGCGCGTTCATCGTCAGGGGAATAAAATTGGGTGCATTTATAGAATACCTCTGCTTGTTCGCTGAGAACACAAAAACCATGGGCAAAACCGGGGGGAATATAAATTCCCTTTTTGTTCTCGGAAGAGAGTAAAGTTCCCTGCCATTTCCCAAATGTGGGCGAGCCTCGCCTTATATCCACAGCCACATCAAAGACCTCTCCGGACACGACCCAGACCAGTTTGCCCTGAGGTCTTCTCAACTGATAATGGAGTCCCCGGATTGTTCCCTGGCGCGAGCGGGATCGATTGTCCTGAATGAAATCTCCTTTGATCCCCGCATCTGCGAACTTGGCCTGGTGATATATCTCCGAAAAATAACCCCGATCGTCCTGGAAGAGTTCAGCCTCAATAATGATGATCTCTGGGAGAGTAGGGGAGGGTGTGAAATGCATGGATCTATTCGTCCTCTCCCTGGTGGATCATTCGCAGATAATCCCCGTAGCTGCTGTTTTTCATGGTTAGGGCCAGGGCTTCTAACTCTTTCTTCGTAATGTAGCCCATGAAGTATGCGATTTCTTCTAGACAGGCTATTTTGAGACCCTGGCGCTGCTCAATGGTCTGTATAAAATTTGTGGCCTGCAGTAAGGATTCGTGGGTTCCTGTATCCAGCCAGGCAATGCCTCTGCCCAATTTCTGCACATTCAGCTGGCCCTTTTCCAAGTAGGCGCGATTAAGATCGGTGATTTCATATTCCCCCCTGGCAGAGGGCTTCAGGCTGGCAGCAATCTCGGAAACTTGATGATCATAGAAATAGAGACCCGTTACCGCCCAGTTGGAGATACGGGATTTAGGCTTTTCAACAATGTCTGACGCCCTGCCATCACGGTCAAAGACCACAACCCCATATCTTTCTGGATCATTGACCCAGTAAGCAAAAATGGTAACACCTTCTTGGGCCCGGGCCGCTTTTTGGATGTGGCCCACAAGGTCGTGGCCATAAAAGAGGTTATCGCCCAGGATAAGGCAACAGCGGTGATCCGCAATAAAGTCCTTTGCAATAATAAAGGCCTGGGCCAAACCCTCTGGTTTTGGCTGCTCCGCATACTGGAAGGAAAGACCAATCTTTTGGCCATCGCCAAGGAGTCTTTCAAATAGGGGTAGATCTGTAGGCGTCGAGATAATCATAATCTCTCGAATACCCGCCAGCATCAAGACAGAGAGGGGATAATAGATCATGGGTTTGTCATAGACGGGCAGAATTTGCTTTGAAATGGTTTTTGTCGCAGGATAAAGTCGCGTGGCATGGCCGCCAGCCAGTATGATCCCCTTGATCTTCTTACTGTGTCCCATTCAGTCTCTCCCCGTATTGTTTCCGGTAGTATTCCATATAGCTGCCATCCTGGATGTCCTCCACCCACTTGAAGTTCTGAAGGTACCAATCAATGGTCCGTTGAATCCCCTCCTCGAAGGCTACTTTGGGCTCCCAGAGCAGCTCTCGGCTTATCTTGGCCGTGTCCAAGGCATATCTCCTATCGTGTCCTGGCCGGTCAGAGACATATCTTACAAGGTCCCTTCTTGGGCGGTTGTCTATCTGCCCCAGTTTCTTGTCCAGCGTGTCACATATGAGATGCACGATCTCCTTATTTTTCTTCTCACAGTTGCCACCGATATTATAACACTCGCCAGACACGCCCCGTTCCAGCACGGTCAGCAGTGCGCTGCAATGATCTTCCACATAGAGCCAGTCTCTAACGTTTTCTCCATCCCCGTAAAGGGGGAGTTCGATACCTTTCACAGCATTCGTAATCATTAAAGGGATCAGCTTTTCCGGGAATTGAAAGGGGCCATAGTTATTGGAGCAGTTGGTAATAATGGCGGGCAGGCCGTAGGTCCTACAGTAGGCCCTAACCAAATGATCAGAGGATGCCTTGCTGGCAGAATAGGGACTGGATGGGTCATAAGGTGAGCGTTCAGTGAAGTAGCCTGTTTCCCCTAGCGACCCATAGACCTCGTCTGTGGATATATGAAGAAAACGTTTCTCTTTCAGGTTTTCGGGATCATCTATGGGCCAAGAGGTTCTTGCCGTCTCGAGGAGATTAAACGTGCCAATGATGTTTGTGAGAACGAATATCTCAGGGCCCATGACACTACGGTCAACATGGGATTCGGCCGCAAAATTGATGACCCAGGCGATCTCAAATCTCTCAAAAATATCACGAATGACCTCTTTCTCAGCAATGTCTCCTCTTATGAACAGATATCGTTCAGGATAGTTCTTGTCCACATCCGCGAGATTGGCCAGGTTCCCTGCATAGGTGAGTTTGTCAATATTAATGACTTTTACATCCGCCCTTTTTTTGAGGATGTATCTCACAAAATTGGCGCCAATAAACCCGCAACCTCCAGTGATCAAGATTTCCATCGGTTTTTGGTCAAGCGTTTGGGGCATAAGAGGGATGTTTATTTCAATAGGTTTCTGCTAATTGATATTTATGAGTTTTTAATTATATTTAAATATCATAAGGGATGTCAACGCGCTTTGAGTTTCCTGATTTACCATCAAGGCATCATCTGCCGTTCCACAGGCCGTTCGAAAAGCCGATCGACGAGCCGTTCGACAAGCTCAGGGTCCTGAGCGAAGTCGACCCTTCGACATAGCTCAGAGTCGATGCTGAGCAATGTCGAAGCATCGAAGGATGGCGTTGCGTTCGATCGCTTCTCCTCCGCCCCCCGCCTTCGCAGGTGCAGGCTTCGCGGGGGCAGGCCTGCGGCGTATTGCTCCATACGCCTCAATCGTTGTCTTTCTAATCATAATAGAAAGCTAAATTTTTCTATAAAAGTATGCTAGAATTACTGATTTTAGAGAGATGCGTCTCTGAATTGAAAAATCCCTGATCCTTATCTGAATGAGCGGTCTCCTGATCAACCCGCTAACCCAACCATGAGAATCTTAAGTGGCACATCAATTTTCAAGCCTTGGCACCTGGATCTACTTTCCCTAATCCCCATAATAGCCATCAATCCAATAACATATTATATAGACGCCAGTCGGAGAATATTTTCGCCCGATGCCATCGCTTACATAACCATGGGAAGAGATCTTTTTAAAGCGGCCCTTTTGTATATCCCCGGCTGGGGGCACATAGACAATGGACTCATTCTGCCCCCCCTCTATCCACTCCTGATTGCCTGTGGCAACCTCTTCTCAAGGGAAAGCCTGAAAGTGGCAGAATATGTGAGTTGTGTGTTCATGTTATTGGCATCATTTCCCATATTCTTATACCTGAGGACGCACACAAACAGACTTATAGCGATTCTGAGCGTTATCCTAATACAAGTGAACTTCTTCTACTTAGCTACCGCCATGCTCCCCTTGTCAGAGGCTGTCTTTCTTTTTACCATTAGTTTAACGCTCTATTTGATGTTGGTCCTTTACAACGGAAGCAGGGCTAACGGGTTCTTGGCGCTGGCTTTAGGCCTTTCATCGGCACTCGTATTTTTTGCGAGACAAATTGGCGTGGCCATGTTCATATTCTTGACGGTCTCGCATCTCCTCAAATTCCTAATGAGTAAGCCCCGGAACCTTGCATTTCTCAGGAATCTCGTTCTGCTCTGGATTGGATTTCTCATCCTGGTCGTTCCCTACACCTTCATCCTTTTCCACCAGACTGGGCAGATATTCTATAAACAGAGTTTTCGACTGGGCAGATATGTGGTCGCTTCCGAGGACGTCCCTCGTTCAGCGGAACTTGAGAAATTACGGGAGCTAGAAGCGAGCACTTATCGTCAACTCTACCTTAAGCGGCGACTGGCTAGAAAATTGTTACCCGATTCTTCAGAGATGTATGGCCATTTATACTCAGAGAAGAATTTAAGTCATTTCTTGAAACGCATCTTTTCTAACGTACTGCATCCCAAGGAGTACCTTTCTAATTTCCTGAAAAACATCACTTTTTTGAAAGAACCCCTAGGCACCATCACTCTGTGCCTGTTCCTCGCACTCTGTATTACCCCTTTGCTGGTGAAGTCCAAGAAGGTAACTGTATCAACGAGACTTATCTTACCCGGCTTTTTAGTGTTCTACCTGGTCCTGCTTTCCTGCATCAGTGAAGGTACGGTTGGCCGATATGTATACATCCTGTTCCCTCTTGTGTTGACGCATATGTCCTTAGAAATATTTGTTCTCTTGGATGAATTGAGCCATGTGAGAAAGAAGATCGTCTTCATAGCCTCTTTTGCGTTGTTTTTTGTCCTCGTTTTTGCTTTGACTCCAAGGACTTTTAGAGGAATGAGAGTCTATTCCAAGATCTCAGAAGCGGGGAATCCTTATAGGGTTTGTAAGAAATGCCTAAATGAGGGAGAAGCTGTCTTCACCTTATTGCCGATTTCAGCTTA
>JASFIT010000230.1:0-7511 GCA_050122535.1 Desulfobacteraceae bacterium
CCCTGGTCACGTTTATTCATATCTGCCTGCCAATCGGTCCAGAATGATGGCAGCAGCCGTCCGCACAGAGAGGTGATTGTAATCGGTAACCCCTTCCACAGGGTCCAAAATATGATCTGCCCTGCTTATGAGATCAGCATCCAGACCCCATGCTGTACCAAAGAGAAGCAGAACAGGCTTTTTAGCATTTATGATATCTGCAGCCTCTCTATACGTTAAAGACCCCTCTGCCTGCCGGGATGCATCTGTTGCAACGAGGAGAGGAGCCTCCCCCTCCAACTCCATAACCTGGTTGATAGAGTCTTCAAGGGACGGGACAACCCTTAATAGCTCTATAGCTTCCTTTCTATGCCGATTGTAGGTTGCGCCGTATCCGTTGGCCCAATGCCTCAGGACCCGCTCGGCGAGCCTCTGTTGATCCTCCAAAGGATTTATGACAAAGAATCTCTTTACACCATATGTCCGGGCCAGTCTGCTTAGATCGTGAAGATCAAAAGTTGTAATTGCTGAGGCAATTCTTTGACGATTCTTGTTGTAAACAGGGTAATGGATAAGCCCGATGTAAAGCCTCACAAAAAGCTCCGTTTCACTCCGCAATTGGAATGATGGAGTACTGGAATATTGGGTCTGAAGGATTTTGTCATTATTCGTGCCTACCCTTCGACCCTTCGACAAGCTCAGGACTTTCAGCAGGCTCAGGGCAAGCTCCTTACTCCCTACTCCCTACTCCTTACTCTTCTTCTTTCCCTCCAATTTAGCCAGAATGGCCTTGTCCTCTTTGCTCAATCTGGCCTTTTTGAGGAGATCCGGCCTCCTTTCCAGGGTCCTTTTCAGAGATTCCGTTCTTCGCCATAGGCGGATCTTCTCATGGTCTCCAGACAGGAGTATGGGGGGGACCTCTTTGCCCCGGAAAGTCCTTGGCCGGGTATAATGGGGGTATTCCAGAAGTCCGTTCTCAAAGGAATCCTCAAGATTGGACCGCTCCCCCCCTAAGACCCCGGGAACAAGGCGGCTGACGGCATCTATGATGACCAGTGCCCCCAATTCTCCCCCGCTCAGGATGTAGTCTCCGATGGAGACTTCCATATGGATCTGATCGGATCTCACCCGCTCATCCACCCCTTCATACCGGCAGCAGATAAGGACAAGCTGATCCGCCCGGGCCAGCTCCCAGGCCATGGACTGTTCAAAGGTCTGGCCCTGGGGCGTGAGCAGGACCACAAAGGAGGATCCATCCACCCTGTCTATGGATTCCAATGCGCGAATTATGGGGCCCGGTTTCATGATCATGCCGCTGCCCCCCCCGTAGGGACGATCATCCGTCACATTATGGGATCCCCGGGCAAAGGACCGGATGTTTGTCAATCTCACATCTACCAGTCCCTTTTCTACGGCACGTCCCAGAACACCAGTATGGAGGAAAGGGGAGAACAGGTCAGGGAATAGGGTGAGGATGTCAAACCTCATTCAAATCCAGCAATCCCTCCACTTCTGAGATAATCATCCTATTATTAATAAGGTCAATCTCCTTGACCACGTCATGAATGGCAGGAATTAGGACCTCCTTTTTGCCCTCCTGAACCACATAAATATCATTGCTCCCCGTGGGCAAGATATGCTTAATGGTGCCCACATATTCTCCCCCACTCAGGTAGACCTGGAGGCCTATGAGCTCGTGCCAGAAGTATTCCTCGTCCCCTTCTTGGGGTAAGGCATCTCTCTTTATCAGAATGGCCGCTCCCCGATATTTTTCAGCCTCTTCTAGGGTGTTTAGCCCCTCTAATTTCAGCAAAAGGATATTTTTGTGAGGTCTTACGGACGATACCACATATTCCCAGGTTTGCCCGGAGCTCGATCGGAGGAAAACCGTTCCCGCACTTAGAAAGGACTCCTCAGACTGGGCGTAGGACTTGATTCTTAATGCTCCTTCTACCCCATGGGGACGAACCACCTTCCCCATAAGGAGCAGATCTTCGGGAGAAACCTTGCTCAAGGCTATTCGATGATCTCTAGGACCGATCTCTTGTTAATCTTGGTGGAAGCTGCACTGAGTATGGTCCTCATGGCCCGCGCCGTTCGTCCTTGCTTGCCAATGACCTTACCTAGATCTTCCTTGGCTACCTTCAGTTCTATAACAGATGTCTGCTCGCCTTCTATTTCCGTTACAAATACCTCCTCCGGTTTGTCCACCAACGCCTTGGCTATGTAAGCAATCAAGTCCTTCATATCGATAACCTCCATGCCTAAATTCACCGCCACATCACCTCGATTTGGATTTGAAGGTACCTATAATAACCCTTGCTTTTTAAGAATAGCCCTTGCCGATCCAGAAACTCTGGCCCCTTTTTTCAGCCAGTAATCCACCTTTTCCTTGTGAACCGTTATTTGAGCCGGATCTTTCATTGGATCATAAGAACCCAAAATCTCTAAAAATTTTCCATCTCGCGGCGCCTCGGAATTGGCCGCTACCAAGCGATAAAAAGGTTTCTTCTTGGCCCCCATTCTCGTCAACCTAATTCTCACTGCCATTTGAATATATCACCCCCTCACGAGTTAGAGAAACAAAATCTAGGGGCTTCGCCCCAACTGGAATAGTGGAACATGTGCTTCGCATGAATTCGTATTTATTAAAAGCAACGTAATATTAGTCGCTTACAGAATCCCCGAAACCTAGATTTACTGAAAAATGGATGGCATATTTGGAATGCCTTTGCTGGCAAAACCCTCCATCATCTTTTTGGTTTGAACAAAATTCTTCAAAAGGCGATTCACATCCTGAATTCTCGTACCACTTCCCCGGGCAATTCTTTTCCGCCGACTACCGTTGATGATCTTGTGGTTACGCCTCTCCTCCTTGGTCATGGAGTTTATGATGGCTTCTATCTTGACCAATTCCTTTTCATCCGGTTTGAATTTTTTCAATTGTTTTAACTGTCCCATGCCGGGCAGCATGCCCATAATCTGTTCCAGCGACCCTAGCTTTTTCATCTGCTTTAACTGTACCTGGAAATCCTCCAGATCAAATTCGCGTTTCTTAAGCTTCCTCTCTAGCTTTACGGCCTCCTTCTCATCAAATTCCTCTTGCGCCTTTTCAATGAGGGAGAGCATATCCCCCATCCCCAAGATCCGGGAGGCCATCCGATCCGGGAAAAAAGGCTCAATGGCATCCAGCTTTTCCCCCACACCAATGAATTTAATTGGCTTCCCCGTAACAGCCTTTATGGATAATGCGGCTCCGCCCCTTGCATCTCCCTCCATTTTGGTGAGTATGACCCCGCTGATGTCTAGGAGCTGGTTAAAATGCTGGGCCATGTTTACAGCATCCTGTCCCGTCATAGCATCTGCGACGAGGAGGATTTCTGTGGGGTCAATTCGTTCTTTAATTCTTGCCAGCTCCTCCATAAGCTCATCATCAATATGAAGGCGTCCAGCCGTGTCTATGATCAGGACATCTGCCCCCGCTCCACCAGCCTTTGACAAGGCATCGAGGCAGATCTCTTCGGGTTTCGAATTTTTGTCTTCCTCGTAGACTGGGACGCCAAGCTGGGATCCCAATTTCTTAAGTTGTTCAATGGCAGCTGGTCTGTAAACATCTGCCGGCACCAGATAGGGGTTTCTCCCTTGCGTACGAAGATGCTGGGCCAACTTGCCCGCTGTCGTCGTCTTACCAGAACCTTGAAGGCCTACTAACATCAGGGTAAAAGGGGCCTTACCCGTAAGATGAAGTTCCTGCCTGCTCTCACCCATCAAATTGGTGAGCTCTTCATTGACGATCTTGATAACCTGCTGACCGGGCGTCAGGCTCTCAAGCACTTCTACGCCCACGGCGCGCTGGCGGATGCCCTCAATGAGTTCTTTGACGATCTTATAATTTACATCCGCCTCGAGCAGGGCCAGACGGACCTCCTTGAGGGCCTCAGCGATATTTTCTTCCGTTAATCTGCCACGCCCCGTTAGATTCTTGAGGGCCTTATTTAGTTTTTCCGTTAAGCTCTCAAACATAAAAGAGATCGTCAAAAATGTTCGGCTGCAAACTTTTAGATTAAATGCATTCTGAATTTACTGTCAAGCAAAAAGCGTCATCCCAAAAACCCTTTATGATTTCCACGACTTCCTCTAAACGAAGCACGCTCTGCCAGAATGCCGGAAAACCTTCCTTCCTTAGAGTGACAAATGAAGCAGAATTTTTATGAAGTGTAGCACATTTTAGTACACTTTCCATCAAGATTTTAAATTTTATTTTCTAAACATTTCACTGTCCCAAAAAGCTTCCTTACAGCTTTTCTGAGGAGCCTTCTGCTTGAGAATACGTTTGATTTTAAGGTTGCCATAACTAGGCATTATCTCTAATATCGTTTGATAAAATCGCGATGCGATTTTATACAACACGGCTGAGCCGCTTAGAAAAGAGATACGAAATAATAAAACACGTCTGCATATAAAGAATGGATGCGCCCTTGAACAGAACGCCTAATCATGATGAGGGCCTCATACGGCCCAGAAAAGGAAAAACCGACCCTGATCTGGGGCCCGACGTTATCATGGCCATGATCCCATCGGATCTTGATTTGCTTGCCAAGACAAGCCAGGCCCAAAAGATAGAGCACTCCCATATGGCTCTTTATGATGTGTACCGGATAGAAGATGGATTAAAGGGCTCTTTTGCCCTCTCAGGGCCGTTTATTGGGGCTCCCCAGGCCGTTATGGGTATGGAGAAATTGATTGTCCTTGGCGTCCAAAGGGTCTGGGTTTTGGGGTGGTGCGGGTCTCTGCAACCAGATCTGCGCGTCGGGGACCTGGTCTTGCCCACCAACGCCATCTCAGAGGAGGGAACCTCCCAGCACTATCCTGTGGCAGAAAAGACACCCAGGGCGGACGAGGAACTCTGCCAGATGCTTGATGATGCCTTGAAAAAGAAAGGGCAATATTTTGTGAGAGGGACCGTGTGGACCACCGATGCCCCCTATCGTGAGACCCCCATGAAGGTTAAGACATATCAAGAGAAGGGGGTCTTGGCTGTGGAGATGGAGATGTCCGCACTTATGACCCTGGCCATGTATCGTGATGTGAAGCTATCCGGACTGCTTGTGGTTTCTGACGAACTCTTTGACCTCAAGTGGCACTCCGGTTTTAAGAGCCCCGAATTGAAAAAGACAACCGGACTGGCCGGGAACGTTCTGCTGGATTTGGTTAAGTCGTTGAGTGGTTGAGACCATGACTAACATAATTAGAAACCCGAAAAAATAAGATGGTACGACACCTGTCAAAAACATAGTATGCAGTCATTGCGAGGAGCCCGCCCGCCTCGCCTGAGCTATAGCGATGGCGGGAAGGCGGAGCGACGTGGCAATCTCATCGGAAACTCCTCAAAAACGAGATTGCTTCGCTACGCTCGCAATGACATTGCTACACTTTTTTCAAGGGTTTCATTACATGGTTAGTTATTGGTCAACCAGCAAAAGCTGAGTGGCCTCTCTGTACATAACAACTCAACTACTCAACAACTTAACCAATTGTAAGAAACATGAAAGAGATCATTAAAGAGCTTAACGACCTCAGAGAGAAGATCAGATACCATAATCACCGGTACTACGTGCTGGACGATCCAGAAATCTCAGATGCCGAGTACGATAGGATTTTCCAGCGTCTGCTGGAGCTGGAACGGCATTACCCCGAGCTGGTGCCTGCTGACTCCCCTAGTCAGCGTGTGGGAGCAGAACCCCTAGACGCTTTTACGCAAGTTACACACCGCCAACCTATGCTCAGCCTGGAGAATGTTTTTGATGAACAGGATATCAGGGACTTCGATGCCAGACTAAAGAGGTTCCTGGGTGAAGATCCCCATTTGGAATACACCGTTGAGCCGAAGATCGATGGTGTGGCCGTGGAACTGATTTATGAAGGAGGCGTCCTTACCATTGCCTCAACGAGAGGAGATGGATATGTGGGTGAAGATATTACTGCCAACATAAAGACCATCCTCTCTGTGCCCCTTACCCTCTTCCCCATTACGGAAAAAGTCACCATACCCGAACTCTTGGAGGTAAGAGGCGAGGTCTACATGGAAGTGAAGGCCTTCGAAGAACTGAATGCGAAGAGGCTGGCTCAGGGTCTCGCTGTCTTTGCCAATCCGAGAAACGCGGCAGCAGGCTCCTTGAGACAACTGGACCCCAGAATAACCGTCAAAAGACCCTTGGACATGTTTTGCTACGGTATAGGAGAATTAAGGGGACAGACCTTTGAAACCCAAGTGGAATTGATGATTGCCCTTCAGATGTTGGGGCTGAGGGTCAACAGGCCCCATATTAGGGCGTGTCAAAGTCTGAAGGAAGTCATCAGCTATTGTCATCAACTGGAGGAAAAAAGGTCCCAGTTTCCATATGAGATTGATGGAGCCGTCATTAAGGTGAATCAACTTGACCTTCAAGCCCGCCTAGGACAGAAGTCCCGCAGCCCCCGATGGGCCGTGGCCTACAAATTCAAGCCGACTCAGGAGACCACAAGGATCATAAAGATTGACGTCCAGGTGGGACGTACAGGCGCTTTGACGCCTGTTGCTCACCTTGAACCCGTCGCGGTTGGCGGTGTCACGGTCACACGCGCAACGCTGCACAATCAGGAAGAGATCGAGAAGAAGGATATCCGGGAAATGGACACAGTGATCGTTCAAAGGGCGGGTGATGTCATCCCTGAAGTGGTGAAGCCCATAATCGCCAAAAGAACAGGAATCGAAAAACGATATATCATGCCGACAAGGTGCCCCGTTTGTGGGGCCCAGGTGCTCAGGAAAGAGGGAGAGGTCGTACTGAGATGTCCAAACCCTGAGTGCCCAGCCCAGGTCAAGGCGTCTTTGAAGCACTTCATTTCAAAGGGGGGTATGGACATAGACGGATTGGGAGATAAGATTGTGACGCAATTGATCGAAAGAGGCATGGTCAAAGAGCCAGCCGATCTTTATGAACTCGATTTTGAGAATCTGCTTCAACTGGACAAGATCGCGGACAAGTCGGCCCATAATCTGCTCCGAGCCATTGAAAAGAGCAAAAAGGCCACACTCTCCAAGTTCATCTATGCCCTCGGGATAAGACATGTGGGTGAACATGTTGCTGAAGTACTGGCGGAGCATTTTGCAGGCCTTGGAAGGCTTCAGAAGGCCCACGAGGATGAGCTTCTATCCATTGATGAGGTTGGACCCCAGATAGCGGAGAGTGTTGTCTCCTATTTTGCGGACGAATACAATCAAAGAAACATTCAGCGTTTGCTTGGAGCGGGGATCCATTTTGAGAGTGCTCCTGCCGAAGATCAGACGTCTTTGAAAGGCAAGTCCTTTGTGATCACAGGCACACTCAATTCCTTGAAACGATCAGAGGCCAGAGGGCTGATTCAGGGGAAAGGGGGGTGGGTAGCCTCTACGGTGAGTCAAAAGACCGACTACCTGGTGGTTGGGGAGTCTCCAGGCTCCAAACTCCAAAAGGCCCAGGATCTTGGCGTCACCACACTTGACGAGAATG
>JASFIT010000231.1:0-7460 GCA_050122535.1 Desulfobacteraceae bacterium
AAGATCCTTAACAAAAAAAGGCGTGAATAAAACGAGGTCAGTATCTCCATTCCAATCAATGTTAGGTATTTGCTCTTTGGTAAACAATCCGATCTGAAGGTATGCTGCATACAACCTCTCATCAAAAAGCGCCTCACAGGATAACCAATTACCGTCCAGGAAACACTCGCACCAGGGATGCACTTGAGGCGTTGGGATTTTATTATAGATGAATCCAGGAATATTAGGTTTGAGTAGTTCCTTGGGCAAATGAACATAATGGCATCTTGCTGGAATCCCAACTGCTCGCAATAACCCGATTTGCATATTGGCTTTAGGATGGCAGGTCCCAATCCCTTTCTCAAGTGTATGCGATGCTTTTACGTCTGGGTAATCTTGTCCAAAGAGTATTTCTTCCCTTGTAAAATGGAATATTTTCAAAGCGGCTTCCTTTGGAGTATCAGCTCCCTTTATAATCTCCTTTGCTTTCCCCTTTAGTTTTTCATTTTCGCAGTCACAAAGCTTTGTCGACTTTAGATAATCTTCCATTCCTTCCGGTGATTGCCATGACATTTTTCCACCTCCGTTTATTTGGGGTTTCTCTTGAATAAAGTGCTGTAAAATTGTTTAAATTGCTATTTCTGGAAAGAAGGCAACAGTCTACTTCTTGGTTTGATGTGCGATGAAAAACTTAAAAAAAGGTGTCCTCTGAGGATGATAGCTTAGTTGCCTAACTCTTACTGTCAAATGACCCAATGATGTTGTTCAAATGTTTTTCAAGTTTTAAATGGGAACTTGTAATAGGAATTAATCAGGGGCACTGTGAGTGGTCAAACTTAGTAACTTTCTGACGCTGTGTGAAGGAGCTGGTGCTCAAAAGACAGGTGAGAACAGATAGTAACTTAACATTCTCGAATTCTTACGTAGGCTCAATTGGAGATAGTTTTTTCGAAAAGCGAAATAGCCTCCTAACAGAACATACCTATCCTGTCAGGAGCAAACTTAGCCCATTTTGAGGTGGTACTCCATGAAGGAACCTCTATCCCAACTTAGAGGTTAATGGATGGAAGGAAAATCTTAGTTAAATGAACGATAAAAAGGCTTTGAAGTCAAGGAGAATCGGCTTTGCAGATCGTGCCAGAATTATTAGATTTGGCTCTAAGGGAAGCGAGGCACGGCTACAATATCTTGTGGTGGGCTCTCTAGGTCTAGAAGTATAGGTTTCTTGCCATAATCGAGGGTCTGGCCAAATTCAATTTTATTGAAGGTTACATTTGGTAGTTGTAAGTTTTCGCCCTTTCAAACCAAAGCCATTATAGCTGCTATCTGAAATTAGCCTCCTTTACTGATACGTTGGGGGTATCTTCAATTTTGAGGATTGAAAGTATTTTAGATTACTAGAAAATATCAGAAGATCTTTGCAAAAATTTTCGGTTATTTTTTCAGAATTGTTTTGGGTCAAACTCAAAAGCCATCCCATCTTTTCCAATCTCAAAATCTCCGTCATAAACGTCACCCACCCCTTCCAGGTACTGTCGTTTTAGAACAAAATTGGTGAGAGGCGGTACGATATGATAAAAAACCAATTTTTTAACCGCAGCTTCTTGCGCGATTTGCGCCGCCTGGACCGGGGTCAAATGATAATCCGTTATGTCGGTCATAATTTTTGCCAAAGAGGGTTGGTTGTTTTCCGAGGCGACCCTGCCTGCCAGATTGATTGTTTTGGCATCCAGGGCGTCACAAATAAAGAGATCGGCCTTGTCCGCATGTTTTGCCAGGGTGTTAGTCTTCTTGGTATCTCCGGTAATCACCACTACCTTTCCCTTGTATTCAAATCGATATCCGACTGCCGGATTAGCCGGAAAATGATTGACTTGGAAGGCATAAGCCTTGAAACCGTTTCTGTCAAAAAACAGTTGTGCCTGCTCAGGATTCTGGATGGTGATGATTTTACTGACAGGCTTGGCACCTTCCGTCGGCGCTACGTCTTCACCATGGTGGGCGGTCCGATAGTGGGAATCCAGTTCATAGGCTAAGGCAAATCCCTTGACCACCTTTTCCACTCCTTTAGGACCAAACACTTCCAGCCCTTTTTCCCGATTTCCCTGGACCCAGGAAAACATGTTTACTTCTCCCAGATCACCAATGTGGTCGGAATGAAAGTGGGTGAGGAAAACAGCGGTCAGTTCGCCCAAGGGCAGATTTTGCAGCAGTGCATTTCGGGCAGTGCCGGGGCCTGTGTCTACTAGAATGAATTCCCCACCTGCGATCACAGCAGTACTGACCGAAACCCGCTCGGTATTGGGGAAAGGGCCTCCCGACCCCACCAGAACCACATGTAGATTGCCGTCTGTTAGCATATTAGCCCGGCTTTGATTCATTTGTTTCTTGAGACCCGTTTCCAGTATTTTTTCACAAGAAGTCAGAGCGAAAACCATGAACGACATCATGAATAGAAAAATAGCTTTTTTCATTTTACACAGCCTTTTTTTTAAAATACCAAAGTGAATAGAAAAACACCTGCTGCTGACACAATCTGAAATTATACCGAATCAAAACTTGAGATATCATGACCATAAACCAAATATTACTCAAGTACTGATAAATTGAGAATATCTCAGCAATTCCTAGTTTGTCAAAATCTGTGATATCTTGCCATAGTTATTACTTGCCTACCTGACGTTACCTAGTAGATTACATATGGAATACTTGAAAATTTCGGGATTTCAAAACTCCACAATTAGCAGTAATCATTACTTTGAGGGGAGATTAGGTCTACACAACATATTGATATTTGAGAAAGAGAAAAAGCAGGGCCGTTACTACTCTGCGTTACATGCAAGACGCTTCTCTCAGATTGTTTTATCAAAATAAATTCCAAGATAGCTCCACTCGTTTGAGTTGTGATAAATCGACCGCCCTACTTCAAAATCGTTTCGTGCTCCGCAGTGAGGGTTGAACTTCGTTGGCAGTTAATCTTTCATTTGCTTGGAGAAACCAAGACTTCACTCGAGCGGGCCAATATCGCGGGCTGCGCAGTCTTCTCCAGAAGAGCTTGACCAGAGTCATCTGGTCATCATCGAGCGCTACCTCCCCGTACACCACCAAGTTAAAGGCCTCGACTATCCCCCCTATCTCCCCAGTGAGAGACGGGAACTGCATTCTCAAGCGTGAACCATACTCGACAGGGGTCTCGCTCAAAAGATGAGGCAGGCCGCTACGTCGCCCCCACTTCCGAAGAGCACGGTAGATCTGAACTGCATCTCGGTAACCCTTCAACCATTGCACTGCCCTTTGCAAGCCCATAGCGAGGGCTGCCCACAGCCTCTGAGCCCACAATAACGCCAGTTGCCAGTGAATGTGTTTTCTCTCTTTCTTGGATGTCCTGGAGAACAGCCACCGCAGCAGGTACCACGCACCAAGGGCGCAGAGAATGATGCCCATCAGGGCCCCCAGGCCTAAAAGCCCCCATTCCAAGACCTTCACGACAACTTCACTCCACCAGCTACTTTCACCGGAAGAGATGGGCTCCGGCTCATAAGAGGAGGATGACGACTCTTGCGGCAGTCGTGATCCAAAGAAGATAAACCGCAACACTCGCACCAGGATAGGGCTCAACGGCTCAGCTGCTGACTTCAATACCCCATAACCTGCCTCGGCAGCAGCACTCAGGTAAGGCATGAAAAGCAACACCAGACCTGCTCCAAAGGCAAGGACCACCATGGTGAAGCTCACCAGCACCCCAACTCCCCTGTAGCCAGCAAGGAAATCCCTCCGCACACTGCTGCTGTTTCTGGCCAGGCCGATGGCCAAAAGGCTGAAGATAAAAAATGGGAACAGCAGGAGCTCCGGTGAGGGATCTTTCACGTCGATCCCTCCTTTTACCAGCAAGAGGAATTTTACGAGCAAAAGGCAAAAGAAGGCTGCCACTCCGAGATCGAAACGGCCACATATGGTGAAGTACGCAGTGGACCTTCTGGCCAAGGTCACTCCGCCCAGCCAAAAAAGCAACGCAAAGATCAGGACGATCACGAGTATCAACCACGCCATTGGATCTCTCGTTCTTATGAGGAACTCCGCAAGCCACCCTTTGCCAAAATAGGGATATGCCGGGTAGTAGAAGGTGTATACGATCCTCGAGGCAGCGAGTAAAAACCCCAGGATCTGGAGCCCCAATACCCAGATCACCCGCAAACCCATTCCCCGGACTACCCGGCTCAGCGCTGCCGCCAGAAGAGATGTGCCGATCGCCTCGGGCAAGGGGAAAGGTCGATGCACTATGGAGGTCATCAGAAAGGTAACCCACGCATAGAGCCAACTCAGCTCCATCCCGAAGTGTGCCAAAAACAAGAGCGCTCCCCGATCCTTCCTCATGGTTTCTGAGCCTCCTCGATGCGAACCTCATCCAGCCGATACATCTTACGCCCAAGCTTTTGCCCATCTCCCTCCCATGGGGCACGAGAGGAGCACACCACGAATATCATGGGTATCCTTCTGTGGGAAAAGTATTGTGCAGTAGCCCGTGTTCCTTCGTCCTGCTCGTGGGAGAAGTGAACACAGCTCACGCCCCAGGGTAATTCCAGGGCTCGGTACAGTGTATCCGCGAGTTTGCCACTGGCCCTCATCTTGAGCCTGGCGAGAATCTCCAGGATAGAGGGAAGCTGTTGAGGACTTCTCCCCATTGGCAGAATAGGCGGGCCTCCCTCCACCACGCCGTTGGTTACGAGTCCCAATGCATAGCCCCTCTGATGGCATTGAACGGCCAGGGATCCCACCACCTCAAGGGTGCGCTCGAAGCTCTCTGATGCGTTGTCTCTCTCGAATTGGCTCACCTCAACGACCAGTAGTACCTTTTCCTGTTCAGAGGGCTCAAAGACTTTTTCCTGGAGCCGATTGTGGCGCGCGCTCGCCTTCCAGTGAATGTGTCGGGCAGGCCGCCATTGCTGGTAATCTCTGGTGCCGAGTATGTAGATGGGATCCTGTACCGGGCTCTTGGCCCCCGGCACACCAAAGAAATCTCGCCTCGGCAGCGATAAGGGCTTCAACGACACGAGCCTGGGATACACGATGACGTGAACATCACCCTCTGTCCTCTTCTCCCTGGGGAAGAAACCGAGAAGATCACCCACCTTCATGTGGACTTGGCCCAAGCTATATACCCCTCTGCGCCGGGCAACGAGCCCCCATGTGAAGCGCGCCCGCTGATACCAGAGTAACCCACACGCGCTGGTCAAGCTCAACTCCCCAGAGGAGGGGGCAAGCGCGCTATCTACGGGCACGCTCATCTGGAGCCACACGGGCAAAAACTTGGCATTTTCCGCGCTCACATACAGGGCAAGGGATTCGTCAGGGAAGACCTTGTATTTATCCACCATCCAGGAGCACCTAATCCGTGAAAGGCTTAGCCTGCTCCATAGCCTTGCCCCCATCGTGATCCCTAAAACGAGGAAGGCCAACAAGGTGAGATCCCGTTGGCCGTGCAGCAGTGCGATAAATAGGCAGACTCCCACCATGAACTCCACCAGCGGGAAAGTAAAGACGGAGGCAGGTCGGCTTTCCAGAGTTTCCATGGCTAACCTTTTATTCAGTGGGTGCGGGTACGGGTGTCTGCTCTATAATCTCCTCAAGAAGGTGCTCTGGTGTTCCCCCACGCAATCTTTCTTCGTCGGTCAGGATCAATCGGTGTGCGAGGACGGGCACTGCCAGGTGCTTGATATCGTCCGGCAACATAAAGTCTCTCCCCCGCAGTGCCGCCAGCGCCTGACCGGTACGCATCAGACCGAGAGAACCCCGTGGGCTGGCCCCAAAACGCACGGCTTTGTTCTTTCGGGTGGCCCTCACGATATCCGTGATGTATTCCCGTACTGGAAGGGATATATGGATCTTCTTTCGTGCATCTTGCAGATCAGTGATCTGCTCGGGGCTTGCCACGGCCTTGAGGCTCACTAGAGGGTCTTTCTCTCGAAAGCGTTCCAGCATCGCGATCTCTCCCTCCTTCTCGGGATACCCCAGGCGTAGTTTGAGCAGAAACCTGTCAAGCTGTGCCTCGGGCAAGGGGAAGGTTCCCTCCAGCTCAATTGGATTCTGTGTAGCCATTACGAAGAAGGGATGTGGCAGGAGATGGGTCTGGCCATCCACGGTTACTTGTCGTTCCTCCATGCTCTCGAGCAAACTCGACTGGGTGCGAGGGATAGTACGGTTAATCTCGTCGGCCAGCAGAATATTGGTGACCACGGGCCCCGATTGATAGGTAAAGTGGCCGGCGTGCTGATCATAGACGTTAAACCCGGTGATATCCGCGGGCAGAAGATCCGGGGTAAATTGCACCCTCTTAAATGTTCCGCCAATAGTCCTCGCCAAGGACTTGGCCATTAAGGTCTTCCCCACCCCAGGAACATCCTCGATGAGCGCATGGCCATCCGCAAGAAGCGCCACCAGCAGAAGTTCAATGGCCTGCCGTTTCTCAACCATCACCCGGGACATGTTTTCTATGATCCGCTCACATAAAGAAAAATCCAACTCAACACCTCCTAATGCCTCTACCAAACCTTTCTATTGTCAGCGCGTGTAACGCCTGACCCGAATGCCATGTCCTCTCGCTCTTGTAAAAGGGCCTACCTTATAAATTTTTTGGATCAATTTTGAAAGGACGAAGACTCACAAGAACTCCCAACAGAACACGAATCCTGTCAGAAGCTAGGTCAGCACATTTTGGGGTGTGTCTCCATGAGGGAACCTCTATCCCTGCTTAGAGGTTAACGGATGGAAGGAAATCTAGTTAAATGAACAACAAAAAGCTTCTGAAGTCAAGCGACATCAGCGATTTTGACGTTTATAGAGGGGAGCCAAGTCCACAATATCTAGTGGTGGGCGCATGAGGTCTAAAAGTGTAGATTTCTTGCCATAACCCTAACCCGTCCAACCAGCGGTTCCGTTGTAGGTTACACCTGATATACTTGAAGATTTCGAGCTTTCAAAACAAAATTCTCTCAGTCATATAATTCTTTTCCTTAATAGTACCAACCCTTTGACACATCACTGCCCGTTTGCTAAATTCTTGCACTTGGCAAAAATCGTATCCCCGGATTACGTCGAAAAGGAGGAATACTATGGGTTGGTTTGGGAAACTCACATTTGGATCCTTGGGACTATTTTTCGGCGGGCCTCTTGGCGCCATTGCTGGGGCAGCTTTAGGTCACCATCTTGTTGATAAAAAAGGAAATCTTACAGAACATACCAATCGTAGGGTACGGGAACCAGAACTAAAACATGCTGAGCAGGCTCAAGCTGCCTACTTTGTCAGTTTATTTTCAATATTAGGTAAGATGGCAAAAATAGACGGGGTTGTAACAAGGGATGAGATATTTGTAGTACAGAATTTTATAAACAATTTGCATATTGATGAGAGGGAAAAACAGTTTGCCAAGGAGGTTTTTAACGAGGCAAAAAATTCAAGATACTCAATAGAGGATTTTGCAATT
>JASFIT010000232.1:0-7428 GCA_050122535.1 Desulfobacteraceae bacterium
TTCCCGTGAAGGTGGCGAAGAGATATGGGGGTATGCCATCTGGGTTGTTTATGGGGATTCGATGGCGCGTAAGAAATTCGTCTATTTTGTTCACTTCAAAGAGGGTAAAATCATAAGAACTACGGGAGACCCAAGCGCCCTGTCACATCTCAATTGGTATCAGTAATACCCTGCATGAGAACTTCTGCGTCAAATCTTAATGCTTACATCATCCCTTCTCCAAAGTAATATTCGGTCCGTTATCGGCAAGGGGCATATGACAAGCCATGATTAGAAGCCTTCAACAACGCCTTGCTCTCTTTCTATTGCTCCCAACAGCATTGCTCCTTTTTTTGATGGGACTTCTCGGTTTTATCTATGCCAGGGGCATTATGCTGAGTCAATGGAGGGAGGCGGCCATACTCAAGCTGGAACGGGCGGCTCACCACGTGGATATGCGTCTGTCTAAACCTATAATGCGGATCAAGATGTTTCAGAGGGCGGCCGATGAACAAGAAATGTTTAACGTGCAGCAATGGATTGTTGATCGACTGAGAGAGTTGGACGGCGTGAGCCAGGTCGATCTAAAAGAGTTGGAAGAAAAAGCTATAGAAATGAGAATGCCCGGTAGAGGAATGGGCATGGGGAGGAGAGCCATGATGCGCTTTCACCATGCAAGGATATCTGAAGTTACCTCCCCTGTATATGATGCACAAGCAGGCGAAGAGACCGTTTCTCTCATCTCTACGCTTGAAGATCAAGATGGCGCCAAGGTTGGTGAATTGAAGGTGACCATGCGCTTTGAATACTTGATGCAGGACATCCGAGCACTCGGTTGGTGGCAAAGCGATCTCGCCTACCTTGTTGACACATCCGGTAGATACCTCGCCAAAAGTGAGGCAACAGAAAAGGGGCACGTGCGGCTTGGGGAAAACAATGATGCCCTGGAACTGGCCATCCTTGAACAAATGCAAGAAAAGCCATTCGGAACCATTCTGGGCCCGGGCCATCCGCCGGAGAAGGTGGGCGGATTCTACAGGATAAAACAAGCCCCTTGGACCATGGTCATTTTTGCACCCGGCAAAGAAGTCTTGGCACCGATTATCAAATATCGTTTCTACTATGCGATAGCTGGGATTTTTTGCATTGCCCTGATCTTATTGCTGATTCGATATGTGGGTGGAAAGATGGTACGCTCCGTCGGGCAGATCTCTAGAGCAGCAGAACAAGTGGCAGGTGGCAAGTACGGTGACCCTCTATCGGTGAAGACTAGGGACGAAATAGGTCAGTTGACACAGAGCTTCAACACCATGGTCCAGGGTTTGAAAGAGAGAGATTTCATCAGCAACACCTTTGGTAGATACGTGGATCAGGAAATTGCCAGAGAACTGATGCGGCGTCCCGAGGCGAGCCGACTTGGCGGAGAAAAGCGCGAAGTGGCCATTTTGATGTCAGACCTTAGAGACTTTACGCCTCTATCAGAAACTTTAAGTCCTGATGTGACTATCCGCATGTTGAATCGCTACTTTTCCCGGATCATTGAGACGATCCAGAAACACCAGGGAATTATCGTGGATTTTTTTGGTGACGCTCTCCTGGTCTTTTTTGATCCACTGGAGGGGCCTATTGTACCCGTAATCAACCGATCCATCGATTGTGCCCTGGAGATGCAGAGGATTATGGAGATCTTTAACGCTGAGAATAGAGCCGAAGATCTGCCTGAGCTCAAGATGGGCATTGGCGTGAATGCAGGAGAGGTGGTGGTGGGCAACATAGGCTCTGAAACGAGGGCCAAGTACGGCATTGTCGGGTCAGCAGTCAATGTGACGCAACGGATTCAATCCGAAGCAGAAGGGGGCGAAGTGGTCATTTCCGAGTCGGTGTACAGTGCCGCCCGAGATCAAGTGACGATCAAGAAATCCTTTGAAGCGCAATTAAAAGGTATCCAAGGAAATGTGAAGTTGTATGTGGTGGTGGGCCTTCAAGCCAAAGCTTAACATATCCTCCTTCTGACAGGATTTGTGGGATCAACAGCATTTCTTTAGACCCGGGTGCTCACTCGCTCTCCCAGCGGTGTTACATAAATAACTAGGAGGTCGAAAAAATGAAAGGAAGGCATACATCACTCTTCTTATTGGCTTCCTCCTCTTTCATTTTGTTCATCTCATGCCTAAGCCTCTCATGGGCAAAGGATGAAGTGAAGTCTGGGCATGGCCATTCGGGACACGCGATGGATGAGAGCGTCGTTCCTCATACGACATCCAAGCGTGTAGACCATGGCTCTCATATGCCTGAACCACTTTTTGCCTGGGCAGATCCCCAAATATCTATCTCACCTCCTCCACCCTTGACAGGGAGACAGATGGGTCGGATCCATACACTTAATGTGCCTCCTCTAGGCTATGCGATGGATGGCAAAGTGAAGGTGTTTACTCTGATTGCCCAGCCTGTGAAGCATTTTCTGACAGACGGGCGCATGCCAGACGATTCCATCATCAAGGAACATTACCGTGTCAAAGGAGGCATGCACCATATGAGGGTTCCTAAGGAGGTAAAAGTCTGGGGATACAATGGGGCAATGCCTGGACCTACCATAGAGGCCACAGAGGGAGATCGGGTCCGTATTATATTAAAGAATGAGTTGCCCGAGCCCACGAGCATACACTGGCATGGGCTTGAAGTGCCCAATGACATGGACGGAGCGGGAGGTGTGACGCAAAAGCCCACTCCGCCAGGCGGCACATTCACTTATGAATTTTCTCTCCATCAGGTGGGCACGTATATGTATCACACCGGATTTAATATGATGAAACAGGATGGGATGGGCTTGGGGGGATTCTTTGTCATTCATCCTAAGAAATATAAACATAGAGTTCAGAAAGACTATGCTATCATGCTCCATGCTTTTGCATTGCTCCCTGGAAACGACCGACCCAATCTGGTCACTATGGATTTCAACTGGTTCACCTTTAACGGAAAGGTGGCACCGGATATTGAGGTCATGACTGTCAGACAGGGTGAACGAGTACGCATCCGTTTCGGCAACCTGACCATGACGAGCCATCCCATCCACCTACACGGGCACACTTGGAAGGTGGTGGGGACCGAAGGAGGGCCCATTCCTGAATCGGCCCAATGGCCTGGTAATACCATCAATGTGCCCCCTGGAACGACCCGTGATGTGGAGTTCATTGCCTCCAACCCGGGTGTCTGGCGTATTCACTGTCATAAACTTCATCATGTCATCAACGCCCACGCAGATATCCCAATGGGGGTCATGCCACGAGGAGGCATGTTCACCTTTCTAAATGTGATTCCTAGGTAAAGAAAATAGGCCATTAGCAGATGAAAGGAGGGACGAGATGAGGCGGAACACAATCATCCTCCTGGGGATAACATTACCTTTCCTGGTATTACTGGGATGTGCCTCCGTCAAAACGGATGAGGAATGGTCTCAGTTTAAGAAGACCTCACGAGAGCGCACAGGGCATGAACTTCTCTGGGAACAATCAGAAGGAGAGGAAGCTTCCATCCGCAAAGAGATAAAAGAAATCTTGGCTGATGGCCTCTCAAGGGATGAGGCCGTGAAGGTTGCCCTGCTTAATAATCGTATCCTCCAGAGCACGTTTGAAGAGATCGGAATCTCCAAATCTGACCTGGTCCAGGCAGGGCTCTTTCGCAATCCCAGCATCGGAGCTCTGTTTAGGTTTCCACTTGACGGTGGCAGTACTAACATAGACGCTTTCGGCATTTTCAATCTTTCAGACTTTTGGCAGATTCCTTTTCGAAAAAAAGTGGCCGCCGTTCAACTTGAAATGAGCATGATGAGGGTGAATGAAATTGTTCTAGACACGGCTGCAGAGGCGAAGCGGGCATATGATGCTTTGTATTATCTGCACCTGGGAGAGAAACAGACGGGAGATATCCTAAGGAAGTTTCAAGAGATTGATAATCGCGTGAAAACCCGCCGCAAATTTGGTTTCGTAAGTGATCTTGATATATATCTTTCACAAGTCTTGGTGGTTGAGGCTGAGATGGCCCTGTATCGCATTCAGAGGGAGTTGTCCATTGCGAAAGCACATCTTGATCAGGTCATGGGGCTTAAAGAGGCGCTGGTAAACTATGAGATCGTACAAAGCCAAGAATTTTATGTCCCTGAAAGTCCAAATGCTGAAGAGGCAGTAAAACACGCGCTAAGACATCGGTTTGATATCCAGATGGCCCGCTTTAAGATCATGGAAGCTGAAAGGAATCTAAAGCTGCAAAAAGTATATGTCTTCAGGGAGGTGGACTTCCTGCTCTCTTATGAAAGGGGCATTGAAAGAGAAGAGGTGTTTGGTCCTGGGATTGGCATACAGTTGCCTCTCTTCGATCAGAATCAGGCTCAGATCGCAAAGGCCCAATACATGGTGCGTAGGGCCCGAAAAAGACTCCAGGCCCTAGAAGAGCAGATCAAGGAAGAGGTTATCAGAGATCTGGAAAGAATTGATCTTCAGAAGACAAGAGCCCATATGTTAGAGGAACAAGTTATTCCCCTTCGCCTAAAGGCTTTGGACTACAGTAGCAAGTGGGTCCATGCCATGCAGTTAAACCGGCTTTTCTTACTGGAAGCCCAAAAGGGGTTCATGCAGACACAGTTAGATCTTTTGCAAACTCAGATGGAACTCCACCGTGCCCTCGTGGACCTTGAAAGGCATCTCGGCGGCAAGCTCCCCCTCTAATTCTCTCCTATCCTCGAAGATCCCGCCTTTAGGCGGGGAAAGGGGAGGGCGAAGAGAGGTTCTGGGCGGTGACTTGAGAAACCTCAAAGGGTTCCTTAAAGTTCTTTAATTGGACTTTTCCCAGATGCTTCAAGGCAAAGTCGTCTTCAAGACTGCGGACCGTCTCCTCTCCAATCAGAATCTGCCCACCTTGAGCATAGTCTGAAAGCCGTGCGGCCACAATGGTGACCGGGCCTGAGGCCGTGAAGGTCCAGCGATCTCCCCCCGTCCCCTTCATTTTGGTTGATCCCAAATAAACCTCCCCGGAACAGATGCCAATATTTACCTGAATAGGAAATAGAAAGGAATCCCTTTCTTCTAGATACTTCTTGCATTGTTCTTGAATCTCCAAGGCGGCCCGAACTGCACTCTTCGCTCGCTTTATAGGATCAGGTTCCAGAAAGATGACCATCATCCCATCTCCGGCCATTTCGTTAACGTCCCCTCCGTTTTTTTGGATCAAGTCATAAAAGATGGAAAAATAGGATTCGATGACATGGTTGATCCTTTCCGTGGAATATTTCTGCAACAGGGCGGTAAAGCCTTCAATGTCTAAAAAAAGGACGGTGGCATCCTTTACATATTTATCTAAAGCTCCTTTCTCAGGGTCTTTTTCAATAATGATTTTCGCTGTTTCCGGAACGAAATTTGCCATGACACGCTTAATCTTATCCAACCGATCTTTTTCCTCGACGACGCGTCTGTGCTCCTTGTCCAATACGGCCATTGCCAGCTCTCTTTCGCGGACAAAGTATCGCAGGAGCACATAAAAAATGGTGGATACGCCACCAAGGTTCATAATGAAAAACACTACTTTGAACACCGAAGGGATGCTGGCGGGGTCTTGCGCGAGTTTTGGGTCAAGTAGACCGAAAAGGACCATCAGCACCAGGTATGCCAAGAACCAGGGCAGTGCCCGGGTCGTTCCGGCAAACATGAGTGCACCAACAGGTGACAGGATAGACCAAATCATGACCGTACTGGATGCGGCAAATCCCCCTAAACTGTACTGGAGCAAAAAGGGTAAGAGAAGGATGAGGGAAAGCTGGCTGAAACGGAAAACCCCATAACGCTTCGTCCAAAAGAAATAAAATAGACTTAACCCAGAGATGAAAGAATAGGCGAGAGGGATAATTCCCGAAAGGGGCAGCCTTAAAGCAAAATAGGAAATCCCCCAAATGATCCCTGCGATACAATAAATACTCGCCAAGAACACAAGAACCGCCTTGCGCAGCCGCTGGTCGCTGGCGTCTTCAGGGAGACTTCCCGCATTGGCCATTCGCTCAATCCATTTTTTCCCTGGTTTTTTCATAGGCTAAGCAAAACCCTGAATTTTTATGGAAATGGGACTCATCGTGATGCAGTGGTTTTTTCATAAAAAAGCGGTGAGACGAATTATGATACCAGAAATAGGAATAATTGACGAATTAACAAGAGCGAGCGTTGGTTCAGGAGCCTGGTTTCTGAATCAGTTCTTGGAAGAAATCAAAAACCTGTTGACTAGACCAGTCCATTGGACCAATGACTTTGTTAACAAGAATGCCTTCCCTGTCAACAATGAAGCTCTCTGGCACGCCGGTTATCCTGTAAAGGCCCTGTGTCTTCCCTTTAGGATCCAAAAGCACGGGAAAAGTCAGGTTTAGTTTCTGGACAAAAGGGGCCACTGCCTCATGTGCGTTCGCGTCGATACTGACTGCGAGGATTTCGAAGTGTTCGCCTTTGAACCTTTCATAGAGCTTCTGCATGGAGGGCATTTCATCCCTACATGGGGGACACCATGTGGCCCAGATATTGACCAGAACCACCTTGCCTCTGAAGTCGGATAAGCTGACCTTTCTGCCATCCAGATCAGGAAACGAGAAACCGGGCGCCGGTCTGCCCTCCTGAAGGGGCCTAATAAATCTTGAGGGCGCACCCCTTTCCTTCAAAGAAATAAGGATGATTGGGATGGCAACCACCAGAACAAGGAAAATCGTCAACAGTAGCCGCCCGCTTTTTCTTTCTTGGGCTACTCCCGTATCCATCTTATCCACGCCTGCATCCTCCCACCAAATCGTGTATGATAAGTCCTATATCAAATATAGAGTCAAGCGTTTTTTCAAAAATTTTCAGGCAGATGAGATAAAATAGGGTACTACAGTGTTCCTTGACAGTCCTTTATTGAGCTTTATCTTAATTAAGCAAACTTATATGGAGGTGACTACCGTGGAAACACAAAAATTTTCCATTCCGAACATCTCGTGTGGTCATTGTGTGATGACCATTCAGAGGGAGTTGGGTGAGGTGGAAGGGGTCTCAAAGGTGGAAGGTGATCCGAATGCAAAGGAGATCCTTGTAGATTATGATGCTCCTGCCACAGTGGATAAGATCAAGTCTATGTTGAGGGAGATAAACTATCCTGTAAGCGAATAGCGAAGCCTGTTTCCCTCAGCGGACCTCAGGCTTTGCGATGCTGGATCCTGGATGCTGGATTCTGGATAGATTCAATGACAGATGAAAATATCCTTTTTCCTTATCATCCAGTATCCGCAACCATAACAAGCGCTACAGCAGCTTAGGTTTTGCCCTTGAAAACCAGTTAACTTTTAAAGAGTTCACCCATGTCTGAAAAGAATGTCACGCTCCCTGTAACGGGAATGACATGCGCCAACTGTGCCCTGAATATTGAAAGAAATGTGAAAAAACTGCC
>JASFIT010000233.1:0-7421 GCA_050122535.1 Desulfobacteraceae bacterium
ACATATGGTGCTTTCAGCGACGTGGAGAGCTTGCCTCTTCTCCACCCAATAGCTGTTTGATTATCTCGCTTAATCCTCTATGCCTTTCGGGCGAGTTTCATTGAGGCCCTGTCGCGGATAATAAGCAGGACAGCCATCATATATATGTAAATAATATTTAAATATTTTCCCCAATAATAATGCTTAGAGTTGTGATTCTAGGGCTTAATGTATCCTAAAGTATAACTCTTATCATTGCTTTCCCTTTGAATGTATATTTTTGTATTCACCACCGCGCAAACCCAAACCTCTAGTACGAGTCTTAACTATTTGCAATTTATACACAAAGTCCGATTTAGACGGTTTTGGAACGGATTTTGCTCTCCAAATACAGCAGCGTAAAATGGAGCAGGAATAGAAGCGAAGTCCACTAAGGGAGCGGAATAAATGAGTTTTTCACGATCTGGTAGCTGTTACGCGAGCACTGCAAAATTGATCAACTGCTTAATTGCCTGTCTCTTGATGTTGACAGTGGCATTTGCCGCGATCCCCTATTTCGTCGTGAGCCACTCAAAAGCGAAAACCGCAGCCATAAGTACCAGGGCCATAATGAACCAAGCCAAAATCATGGTAGCGAAGAAGAATATGCGTCCCAGCATCGTCAACGCTGGCAAACCTTATATTTATAGGACCTCAAGCGGCAAGACAGAAGCCGTCGTTTCAAAGTCTGGACAGGTCGTCAGAGTTCGGATTGTGCGGGGTCGAGATCATGCCGTTTCTCACGCAAATTTTGAGGCGCGCACAGAAAAAAAGGTGAAAAGGGATAAACCCAATGAAACATGAAATATCCAATCAGGGCTTTACCTTGACCGAGCTATTGGTCGCTATTGCCATATCAAGCATTGTGGCGGCAGGGATATATTCCACCTTCTATTCGCAACAGAAATCCTACTTAGCTCAGGAACAGATCGCTGCGATGCAGCAGAATCTAAGGGGTGCCATGCACATTCTGGGGCGGGATATCAGGATGGCTGGGTATAACCCAACGGGATTTTCCACGGCGGGCATTCAAACGGCCCAGGCCAACTCCATCAGGTTCACCATGGATATTACGAATGATGCAGGAACAGGCATTCCAGATGGGGATACGGGGGATCCCAACGAAGATATTACGTATGCCCTGGTGGATTTGGACGGGGACGGCGACACGGATCTGGGGAGAAACGATGTGAATGGCGGGGGAAATCACCAGATCGCTGAAAATATTGATGCCCTTGATTTTGTCTATCTGGATGAGGACGGCAACCTCACCACCACCCCGTCCGATATAAGGGCAGTACAGGCAAGCGTGCTGGCGAGGACGGACCGGCGGGACCAGGGTTATCACAACACCAAGGTATATCAGAACCAGCAGGGCACGTCGGTTTTCACGCCGGGTGGAGACGGCTTCCGCCGGAGACTTCTAACAGAAGAGTTCAAATGCCGTAATCTTGGGATTGAATAGGGGAAGGCCCCTGGAAAGGGATCGAAAATGAAAGTCCGCAAACACAGGTCTAACCCGGGTGACAAGAGGAAAACAGAGCAAGGTTCTGCTCTGTTGGAGGTCGTGGTTGCCATCTCCATCCTAGCCATTGGGCTTCTGGCAGTTGCTTCCATGCAGGTGGCGGCCATCCGGGGAAACTCATTTGCAGGCAATGTGACTGAGGGGACCTGTATGGCATCGGATCGTTTAGAAAAACTCATGTCACAAAAATATGACCATGCTGACCTTGCGGCCGGCGGCCATACGGATCCGAGTCCGCCGAGTGGGTACACCATTACCTGGAATGTGACGGATGATTCCCCGCTTAGTAATACCAAGACCATTACCCTTACAGTGATCTGGTCGAATCATGGGGCACAAAAGAGCGTTGCCATGCAGCGAATCATACCCAAGATGATCTGACATGAGGGGGAAAGAGATGAAACTGTCTTTCAAACAGCAAAACTCCGAACAGGGCTCGGTCCTGATTGTTGCACTCTTCATACTCGTGATTCTCACCCTTTTAGGGATTATGGCGACAACCACGACGGAAACAGAAATCCATATTGCTGGAAACGAGAAGTTCCACAAAATCGCCTTTCAAAATGCGGACAGCGGCGTTTACTCCAGCCCCAAAGTCATAACCGGCGCATTTGATGGTGGCGGGGACCCGGCCTGGGCTGGCGTGACCTATCTCGGTCCAGCGGACACCTTTTACAGAGAAATTATGGGATTCGATCCCCACGACGTTGCACCCGACATCGCATTCAACCTTGGCGGCCACGACATAACTGTGGATGTGAATCGCGTGGGCACGGAGATCATACCGGGTGGAAGTGCAGAATTTGCCAGCGGCGCAGAGGGCGTGGGCTCAGGATCCTCGGGGGGTGTGGGCATCCTATATGATATGGACTCTCTGGGCGAGGGCCCCAGTGCGGCCCTCTCCAACGTGAATGCGGTCTATCGAAAAGTCATAGGAACGGCAGGTGGTTTATAATGTCATGGAAAAATAAGATAGTATTTATTCTATGTTTGGTAGCGCTCCTCACCCTTTTTGCACAAAAGGGTCTGGCCGCGGAGCCCAGTATGGCCACTTATACCTCTTATCCCATTTTCCAGCTCAACACAGTGGCCCCCAACATTCTCATCATTCTGGACAATTCATCCAGCATGAACGAGCAAGCCTACACGGGCCCTTATGACCACGCTACAGAGTACTACGGCTATTTCGAACCCTATAAGCGATACACTTATGGCAGTAATATCTTTGTGAGGGACCCGGCCGGGGCGTGGGATGGGAATTTTCTCAACTGGCTCACCATGCGTAAGATTGATGTGGCCAGGAAAGTCCTCATGGGCGGTTTGGCCACTTCAAGGATGGGATCAGGAAATCAGACCAATATCGGTGAAGCCCCCGCTATCGTGGGTTATGACTTCATGAAGACCTACACCGACACCGTCGTGGACGATGTGACGCCTTTCGACGAAACCACGAATTTCAGCTATTTAATGGACGGTGGCAACTTCTATGTGAATGCGGGCGCCTATACCATAAGGGTGGACAAAAACATGAATACCTACCCGGATGAGGCCCCCAGCTTTGTTGACGGCAATATCGCGGGTGTCTTGCAAAAGATTGGGGACAAGGCCCGATGGGGGAACATGTTTTTCAATTACGGGACAGGAAATAACGGCAGTGGAGGTAGTGTGGTCAGCACCATCGGAACCAACATGAACTCCCTGGTCACGGATCTGCAAAATACCAATTGCGACACCTGGACCCCACTGGCCGAGGCCATGTATGTGGCCACACAGTATTTCAAGCAGGAAGATGTGCAGGCGGGCCTGGACTACGCGAACAACGTTGTCCCCCATGCCAACGTGGGTGATGACCCCTATTATGATGGTACGGAGTTCATACACTGCGCCAAGAGCTTTGTCCTCCTGTTGACAGACGGCATGTCCACCATGGATATGATGATCCCCAACGCGCTCAAGGACTTTGACGGGGACAGTAATGATCCTGGGAGCTTTCCTGATGCTGGTTCGGATTATTTGGATGACGTGGCCTATTATGCCCGCACCACCGACCTGCGGAGTGCCACCGTAGGAAAGACCGAGCTTGATGGAGAGCAGAATCTGATCCTCTACACAGTCTATGCCTTTGGAAATGATCCGGATGCTGAACAGCTCCTGAAAGATGCCTCCAAGAATGGCGGTTTTGTGGAGAAAAATGGCATAACAGGTCCGGACCTTACAGCAGAGTGGGATGCGAACAACGACGGCGATCCGGACACCTATTATAAGGCGGACACGGGAAATCAATTGGAGGGCAAGATTCTCCAGGCCATCAACGACATCCTTGCAAGGGCCGCTTCAGGAACCGCGGTCTCAGTCCTGGCCAGCTCCTCCGAAGGTGAAGGGAACCTGGTTCAGGCCTACTACCGCCCGGCAATCACCATAGGCCTCACAGAATATAAGTGGCTCGGCTACCTCCAATCCCTCTGGGTAGACCCCATGGGCAACCTCCGGGAGGACACCAACCAGAACCGCCAGTTGGATATGGATGTGGATAAGCCCCTGAAGTACTTCATGGACCCCGGATCAGGGGACACCATGTTAAAAAGATATGATGCCTCTCAAGACCCTGATTTTCAGAACGATCCCTATGAACTGGTACACTTGGAGGAGTTAGTGCCCCTTTGGGAGGCTGGAAGCAATCTTGCCCTCATGACATCGGCTGAGCGGAAGATTTTTACCTATGTTGACATTAACGGAGACGGTCTCGTGGATGAAAGTGTCCACGATGATCCCTTTGATAAATTCGGCGAAATCATCGGTTTTGATACGATCAATGATAATTGTGGCAGCGGTAAAAACTGCATAAAGCCCTACCTCGGTGTGGCGGATGACCCCACCTGGAGCTATTTGGGTGTGGACCATGATACGCGCGTAAACAACCTCATCCAATATATCCGGGGAGATGATATCGCCGGGTTGAGACCCCGTACTGTGGATGGCACGAATGTCTGGAAACTGGCGGATATCGTCAACTCCACCCCCGTTTCCGTGAATAGACCCGTTGAGAACTATCACATCATCTACAGTGACGAGTCCTATCAGGCTTACCTGAATGCCTCCCTGAACAGGGAAACGATCGTATATGTGGGAGCCAATGATGGCATGCTCCATGCCTTCACCTCCTGGGAGTACGATTCCACGAACAAGATCTTCAACAAACCTGCTGCCGCTCCCGGGACCGAGAGTATAGGGGATGAGATATGGGCCTATATCCCCCAACCTCTCTTGCCACATCTCAAATGGTTCCCTTCGCCCGATTACACCCATGTCTATTATGTGGATTTGAAGCCCAAGGTCTTTGATGCCAAGATCTTGCCAGATGACACCTATCTCGTGGACGCGGATTCGGATGATAACTGGGGGACCTTCTTGTTGCTCGGCCTCAACATGGGGGGCAAATATATCCCGGTTACAGATGACTTTGATTACGATGCAGCCACACCCGACACGACCCGGGATTTCCAGCCCACATACACGCTTCTCGATGTGACAGATCCTAGAAACCCTCGGGTCCTCTGGGAGCGAACCTACACGGACTTGGAATTGGGCACATCATTTCCTGCCATCGTGAGGGTGAAAGACCAATGGTTTGCTGTTTTTGGATCAGGCCCCAGTGACTACGACGGGACGTCTAACAAGAATGGGCATGTCTTTGTGGTCGATCTCAAGACGGGAAATCCCTATGGATCAGGGGGCAATGACTGGCTCTTCGAGACCGGTGAAGCCAAAGCCTTTATGAATTTCCCCGTTTCTCTGGATGAAGGGCTCAACTTCAGTGTGGACGCCATCTATATTGGCGAGACCTACCTGAGTGGAAGTTGGAAAGGAAAGATGTATAAGGTCACCGTGCCCTGGGTGGACGCGAGTGGAGATTACGACGGCGTGAATCTCGCCAATTATGTGGACAATCCCCTGGATGCCACCAATCCGTGGCAGTTCGCCCCGCTTTTTGATGCCACCAGACCCATTACAGCGCCCGTCAGTGTGAGTAGAGATACGTATAATAACATCTGGATCTTTGGCGGTACGGGGCGATACTTGAGCACAGCGGACAAGACAGATACGGACACGCAGTACATATTTGGCATCAAGGATCCCTTTTACAATATTGAGCACACACCAGCCGGCCTCCACGCTGACGACTATTACCTCAATTACGCTGCCTCGCTCGAGTTGGCCATGTCAGACCTCTTGAACACGGATCAATATGTGGTGACCACTGATGAGGAGGTGTTTGATGGTACCGGGACAAGCATCGGTAACTTCGAGGTCATGAAGGACCTGGTCTATGTGAAAGACGGGTGGGTCAGGACCCTGCCCATCTCCATGGAACGGGTTATTGCCAAACCCTCTCTTCTGGGTGGCATGGTCTATGTGCCCTCCTTTGTTCCCAACGGCGATGTGTGCGGATATGGCGGCGAGAGTTATCTTTATGGCTTGTATTACGAGACCGGAACAGCCCACTTCGACCCTGGATTTCAAAACAACGGGACCACCACTGTGGACATCAATGGTCAACCGGTGGATCAGGTGGTGGACAAGGTTACCCTGGGCTACGGCAAGGCCTCTAGCCTCGGGATCCATGTGGGACAGGAAGAGGGGGCCAAAGGGTATATCCAGCAAAGTACGGGTACGGTTCTCAATGAGGACCTTTCCCCACCATTAAATATAAAGAGTGGCCTGAGATGTTGGAGAGAAAAATAGGAGGATACCGCATGATTAAATACCTACGAGGTCACATGAGTCGGCCTATCGTTTTATGGGTGGTTTTCCTTTTGCTGTTGTTCTTTTTGATCTCCAAGCCGGCCATCGGCTTTTCCGAAACCCTGTCAAAGGGCTTTCTGAGGACTGCGGTTGTTGAGGTTCTGGGAAAAACACACCACGCCATAATTGTGGGAGAACGCTATTTTGTGTTGATGGAAACGACCACTTTCTTGGATCTTAATGGTCAGAATATCGCATTGGACGCTCTTCCCGTTCCCTGCAAGGCGGACATCAAGTATCTTTTGAGAATGGATGAGGATCCGCTGCTTCTGGAGCTGGCGATTATAGAGCTCTATCCTGAATCACTCACGGTCTTTGCTCCGCGTAAGTAAAAGCTCCCCCGCCCTTAATGGCGGGGGACTTTCTTTCAACCTCAAAACGCTCTCCTCACCCCTAAGAGGCTGTGTCACAATCCGTCATCCCCCTTTCTCCCTCCCATAGGAGACTCTGTCATGATGTCATTGCGAGGGACTCCCGCATAGGCGGGAGGACCGAAGCAATCTCATCGCACATCGAAAACAAGAGAGATTGCCGCGCTCCCTTCGGTCGCTCGCAATGACCAAAATGGGATTGCAGCACAACCTCTCGCACTTGGCCTCAAACTGCGGGGACGCAACCTCTTTACCAGACAGCACATTTTCTACCCATAGAGGTAGGCACAAGCGGCAACGGCGGCCATGATACCCACCAAATCCGCCGTCAGTCCCGCGGCTAAGGCGTGACGAATGCGCCGCACCTGGACCGCACCGCAATAGATGGCAAGGACGTAGAAGGTGGTCTCTGTGGAACCCTGCAGAGTGGACACCAGATACCCCGTGTAACTGTCCGGTCCGATACTCGGGTCATTAATAATGGAGGCCAAGACGCCGTAGGCCCCAGAGCCTGAAAGAGGCCGGAGCAGCGCCATGGGCAAGGCCTCGGCAGGCATGCCCACCATTCCCGTCATCCCTCCCAACCAGCTCACCATCGCCTCCATGGCACCGCTGGCACGAAACATGCCCACAGCCACCAGAATGGCCACCAGATAGGGAATGATTCTAATGGCCACGCGAAAGCCCTCCTTGGCCCCTTCCAC
>JASFIT010000234.1:0-7385 GCA_050122535.1 Desulfobacteraceae bacterium
GATAGTCTCCCATCCTGGGCAAGAAGCGTTTATTTCGATTTCGCCGTGTGGCAGTGGATTGGCATGATGCTTACCGTGGTCATGGGTGTTTTGGTCTTCGCACTGATCTATGTCCTAAACAGGAGGTGGACCAAAAACCGAGACGAGGCAGGTGTGTGGCGAGGCGCGATCAGGTTGATACTACCATTGAGCGCAGCGATCATCGTACAAATTGTCGGTAACATTATCGACGAACATATTGGCATGAGCGGATTGGTTTACGATGTCATTGAAAGCCTTACTTGGGTGCTTCTCATCATCTTTCTCATATGGTTGGTGATGGCCTTTGGAGGCTTTGTGGCGAACGTTATTATTGCTTCACCCAGGATAGATCCAAGGGGCATTCACGCCGGCCTGACCAAAGTGGCCTGCACGCTCATCGCCCTGGGCATCGCTGGCATTATCCTCTTTAAGGGGCTCTCCGAACTTGGTATCTCCCTAATCCCACTCGTCACGGGTCTGGGTGTTGGAGGTCTGGCGGTGGCCCTGGCCGCTAGGCCGACGATCGAGAATTTGATTGGTGGCCTTATGATCCTTGCTGACAGGCCGTACCGGGTGGGCCAACGTATCATCGTGAGAGAAAAGGATGGGATCGTACAACAAATTGGACTGCGGTCCACAAAAATTCGGCTGCTAAAGGGCCCTCAGGTCACGATTCCCAATGAGGAGATGGCAAAAGCAGAGATTGAAAATGTGGCTCGTCGGCAGTATCTTAGAAGGAGCACAAACATTACCGTTACATATGATACGCCGCCAGAAAAGGTGGAAAAGGCGGTTGAGATCATAAAAGAGATTCTTGATGATCATGAGGGGATGGATCCTAAGCGCAAACCTCGCGTGTATTTCACCGAGTTTAATCCGGATTCCCTTAATATTTCTGTGATGTACTGGTATCATCCTGCAAAATTTTGGAAGTTCCGGGCATTCAATCAGGGAGTCAATCTAAAGATTATGCAGGAATTCGGAAAAGAGGGAATCAAATTTGCCTTTCCCACAACGACCACTTACTTGGCCCAGGAGGATGAGCAGTCCCTGCATTTCACACCATTCAAAGATTCATCGGCTTCTGACGGAAGCGACAATACGAGGGGTTAAAGCAGGGGAATTTTTAGAGGAGTCCCTATAACAGAAACATAGAAACAGGATTGAGTGATTGGGTAACTTCACTCCGTTGGAAGGAGGTCGAAGATGCGATGGAAATGGATCCTAGGCATTGCAGCGGCCGTGGTTGTGGCCATTTTCATGGCCTTTTACATAATCGCATCCACCTACGACTACAACAAATTCAAACCTCAAATCACCGGTCTGGCCAAGGAATATACCGGCCGTGAGCTCACATTGGCCGGTGACATCAAGTTGGGAATCGGTCTGTACCCAACCCTCAAGGTGGAGGATGTGGCATTTCAGAATGCGCCATGGGGATCACGACCGGAAATGGCAAAAATTGGACGTCTGGAAGTCCAGGTGGAAGTCATTCCGCTGATTAGTGGGGACATCAAAGTCAAGCGGTTAACCCTTCTGAAACCCGAGTTTCTGATTGAAAAGGACAAGTCCGGCAAGACAAACCTGGAATTCGACGTCCCTGTGCAAAAAGAGTCTGAACCTGAAACGGAAAAAGGCGAAGAAGCGGTTCCAGCACTTTTTGCTTTTAAGGAAATATCCATCAAGAACGGAAGGGTAGAGCTACGGGATCATCAATCCGGTAAAACCGAGGTGCTGCAATTAGACGGATTTGACCTGAAAGCCCCTGAATTCGGCGAAAAGGCTGATTTAGAAGTCGAAGTTATCTACAATGATATTCCAGTTCGAGCTTCTGGTCAGTTAGGCCCGTTAGCGGGTCTTTTGAATCCTGCGGAAGCTTGGCCCATTGATCTGAATGTCAAAGCCATTGGATCGAGTGTCTCCGTCACTGGGAAAATTCAAGATCCATTTGGGGCAAAAGGTATTGACCTCAAGCTGTCCGCAGAGGGGAAAGATCTAGGCAGCTTCCAGAGAATCACAGGCGAACCCCTGCCGGTGCAGGGACCATTCAAAGTTTCCGGCCATTTGCTTGCAACAGACTTGAACAGCATAGAATTGAAGGATTTCGCCATTCACCTGGGCGACAGTAGGCTCAACGGTTCCGTAGCGGTTAACCTGGCAGCCAAAAAACCGGAAATAAGGGCAAATTTGACCTCCCAGACCCTGGATTTACGCCCGGTCCTTGCCCAAGAAGAAAAAAAGACAAAGGGTGCCAAAAGAAAGCCCGCAAAGGCCAAAAAGAAACCAGAAAAGGTGTTTCCTGATGAACCGCTTGAATTGGATGGGCTCCATGCCGTGAATGCCTCTATCGATGTTCAAATCGCACAATTGCTGCTTCAGAAAATTGCCTTAGATGACCTCAAAGCGACGATCAACCTGAAAGAGGGTCATCTCATCGTAAAACCCATTCAGGCGAAGATGGGAGGTGGGAAACTGAAGAGCAGCCTGGATGTCCTGGCGAAAGGGAAGCAAGCAATAATAAGGATCGATGTTGGCATCGATAAACTTGATTTGGGAGACATGCTCAAAAAACTGCAAATCACGGGGGCACTGGACGGGGTTCTCGACGTGGATATTGGCCTCAAGGGGCGGGGACACTCGGTTGCATCGCTCATGGCCGGACTCAATGGGGATGTTGTTGCTATTCTGGGTGAAGGGAAAATGCCTGTGGCGTACCTCAATATTATCGGGGCCGATCTTGGGAGTAGTTTCACAAAGTTGGTCAATCCATTTGGAGAGAAGGTTAAGAGGGCCAAGTTCAATTGCGCGGTCTGTGATTTCAATATCAAGACCGGCATGGCCAACAGCGACGTGATTATGGTGGACGATCCCCGGAAGACGTTATTAAGCTTTGGTCAGATAAATCTTAAAACGGAAGGACTGGATTTCAGGATTGAAACCAAACCCAAGGAAGGCATTGGAACCGAAAAGACCGGGAAATTCAGCCTAAGTTTGAGTGAGATCACCAAACCGTTCAAACTGGGCGGGACGCTGGCCAAACCCTCCCTGGATATAGACGTTACGCGGACCGCGAAAACCGTGGGTACGGTTCTCTTGGGTCCAGCGGGTATCGGTTACCTTATGCTTTCCAGATCTTCCGGTGATGAAACTCCCTGTGTGGCGGCCCTCAAAGTGGCAGGAAAAGGCACCCCTGAGGCAAAGGCGAAATCGGGCAAGGGAAAGGAGCAGAAAGGCACCGCCGAAAAGAAGAAGGGGGGACTAGGCAGTAAATTTAAGGGTATATTTGGGGGGAAGAAATAGAAGATTGCTTTGTCGCCTGGCACTCAGTGACCCTGAGTCCCAGGCGCCTCGCAAGGACTCTTCAATAAAGTCCATGTTATTACATCATAAGAAATAGGGAGGGAGAAAAATATGGCTGAGTTAAGGAATTATCGTTATTATCGGATATGGTTGGTGGTTTTTGTCGTCTTGTGGCTTGGTTTGCAGATGGCTGGATGTGCCAGTGACAGCTATACAGCAAAAGGGGCAGCGAGGGGGGCTGGTTCGGGTGCCGTGGCTGGTGCGGTGGGTGGTCTGGTGAGTGCGCTGGTTTTCGGTGGGGACCCCGTTGAAAGCGCCGCTCGGGGCGCTGTGTATGCTGGCGCAGCGAGTGCCGCGGCTGGGGCCATGGCGGGCAGACAGGTGGATAAACAGATCCAACAGCAGCGCGAGGCCCAGCTTGCCAAGGTGCGGCAGGAGATCGGCGATGATGCTTTCGAGGGCCTGGAGGCACTGGCAGATTGCAAACACGATGTAGCTTTGCGTCAGGCGGCCAAGGCGCAGCAGTCAAAAAATCCCAACTATGCGTTGGCCGGGCTGTGGCTGGAGGTGCTGAACTACGGCGACCAACGGGACGAGGTCAAGGCTCGTAGCCTTTTCCCAAAGTTGGTGGAGAAGGACTGGGACATTAACAGCGAGTCACAGGCCGAAGATGTGATGCGGAAATCTCTGAATAGACTCATGGACATACGGCAGGAGTACAATATGCCGAGGGTTTGTAAATAAAAGAAAGTGCTTCAGTCTCCCAGCTCTGCCATGTGATCATCATACAGGGTTTCAAGGGCGAGCTTGTGTTTGGCTTCCTCCTGACACAGCATCTTAAACACTTTTGTCAGGCTTTTTTCATCGGTCTTTTCCAACAATTCATTGTATAAGCTGAGGGCTTTCTCTTCCCGTTTCATAGCGAGCCGTAATATGTCAGAATAAGGCATGCCTTTTTCGAATTCCAGATCCACGAGATAGTCGCTTCGTTTCATGTCTGGAATCCATGTGAACTTGTATCCAGAAAAATCCCTTTCTCCTTTTAGAAAATCCTCTAACATGGCGCGGTGTTTTTTTTCCTCTTTGGCAAAACTCTCAAATGTCTCTTTGGCGCCGGAATATTGCTCCTGTCGACTCGCGTCCTCGTAAAAAGCGGCAGCTTCCTTCTCTTTTTCAATGGCGAACTTGATGATTTCTTCGTATGAATCGAAGCTCATAGTTACCTCCCTTTCAAATTCAGATTTAGCCCAAATTAAATCCAAAACCCTCGCATGTCAAAGAAATTTTTTCTTCCAGCTCGTCGAAAAACTCGAGGCCCAACGGTTTAGCCCTCCCCGAAAATGTTCGGACCTCCTTGCAAAGACCGGCTGGGATCGTAGGCTTATGAAGTAATCTCAGGGGCACGATACGACATAAGATGGGGTATGATGGCCTAGAAACCTGGCCAAAAACCGGTCTCCTCTCCTTGCGTATTTTCAATTTGGACTTAACATTAAGGAAATATGAACTTTTTGCTGAAAAACGGGAGGGTTGGACATGGCAGATTATTTGGTCATTGGCAATGGCGTAGCAGGCACCACAGCGGCGGAGAATATCCGCAAACAGGATAGAAAGGGAAATATCACCATAGTCACAGACGAGGACCTTCCCTTTTATTGGCGCATTAAGCTCAATGAGTACATTTCCGGAGACGTCTCAGAGGAGCAGCTCCTCGCAAAAAAAGAGGACTGGTACAAGGACCAGAATATTACGCTCAAGTTGAAGACTCGGATCGTCGGGGGAGACGCCCAGAAAAAGGTGGTGATAACGCAAGATAAGGAAGAACTAGCCTATGACAGCCTTCTTATTTCAACAGGAAGTCATTCTTTTATCCCGCCCATCAAAGGCAGTGAAAAGAAAGGCGTCTTCGCCCTGCGTGATGCTCAAGATGCCCGCGATATTTCTCTGTTTGCGAAGAGCGTTGAGCAAGTCATTCTTATTGGGGGGGGTCTATTAGGTCTGGAGGCAGGCAACGCCCTTCGGAAGTTGGGGAAAACGATCATGGTAGTGGAGTTTTTCCCAAGGCTGTTGCCGAGGCAGTTGGACGTGGATGGGGCTGAGCGACTTCAAAAGATCATGGAGGGGATGGGCTTCTCCTTTCGTCTGGGTGCCAAAACCCAGGAGATTGCAGGTGATGATAAGGTCAATTGTGTCCTGCTGGAGGGGGGGGAAACCCTCTCCGGACAAATGGTCGTCATTTCAGCGGGGGTCCGCCCCAACTTGGAGCTGGCCGAGCCATTGGGTCTGAAGACGGACAAAGGGGTCGTTGTGGATGAACGCTTGCAGACAAACCAACCCGATATCTATGCGGCAGGCGATGTGGCCGAATTCAAGGGGATGCCCTATGGCATCTGGCCGGCGGCCATGGAACAGGGAAAGATCGCCGGCAGGAATATGGCCGGAGGGGCGGCAACCTATAATGGAACGACCATGGCCAACACCCTCAAGGTGGTGGGCGTTGATCTGGCCTCTGCGGGCAACATTGATGCGGAGAACGAATTCGAATCCAAAGTCGCCACGGATGAGGACCAATACAAGAAAATAGTCCTTGAAAATAACCAGATCATCGGCTGCATTATGCTGGGAGATACAAAAGGCTTTAATGAGATAACCAAGATGATGTCAGAAAAGCGGGATGTGTCTCAGATAAAGGATCAGATACTTTCAGAGGGGTTTGATTTTAAGGGATCTTCAGTCACATAGAGGAGCATAAATTTTTTCTCCAATTCCTTTATCATCTTCTGAAGGTCTTTTTCGGTGATTTCTTTTACCCTGAAGAATACATGCCTATACCCTTCGTCTGCGGCCTCAATCATGCTGAGAATGCTGACAATCTTTGCCTTATACTTCCGTATAACGTCCGCCACCTCCCTAATGGATCCTGCCCTATCTTCAAGGTTAAATGCAATCTGGGCACCACCCTGGTAGATACCTGTAATGGAGGTCAACACGCGGAAAACGTCACCCTGTGAAATGATGCCCACAAGCTCGCCCTTTTCTGTCACCACAGGAATTCCGGTCACTTTGTGTTCCAACATCTTCAACGCAGCCACCTCCACCGTCTGATCGGGTCTTATGGTGGTCGGGTTGGACTTCATGATGTCCTTTGCCTTGGTCTCTGCCAAAAGATGATACAGTTCGTCGGCAGTGAGGGTCGTTGCCATCGCAGGACTCGCCTCCTTCACGTCCTCTTCCGTGATCATACCCAAAAGCCTGCCGCCACTGAGCACGGGGAGACGCTTGATGTTGTGTTCTTTGAGGATTTGAGAGACCTTAACGATGGAGGTCTCCGGGCCCACCGTTATCACATCTGAAGTCATCCAATTCTGTACTTGCATAGGAGAGTACCCACAACGAAGTGCCCCGCCGTCGCCTGTTCGCGTAGAGTACTTAAGCATGGCCAAGCAGTATTAGATGACCAGCTAGAAGGGGTTGCCCAGAAATGGCTATGGCGGGCAGGCTAAAGTGAGCTAAAGTCTTTAAAGTGACTAAAGTGCCCTGTAGAAGATGGCATAATTGGGCGCAAAAATATGAGCTGTCATTGCGAGTCCTTCGAATTCCTCAGGATAAACTCCGCGAAGCCGTTCGGCCTGGAGTTTCTCGACTCTACTCGAAACCCTGAGTTCATCGACCCTTCGACGTAGCTCAGGATCGATGCTGAGCAAAGCCGAAGCATCGAAGGGCTCACTGCTGAAAGGCTCGCGGCCGAGAGGCAATCTCTCAAAATCCCCCCCGACCCCCCTTTGCAAAAGGGGGGCAAAAACGAGATTGCCGCGTCGCCTTTGGCTCCTCGCAATGACATTATTGAGGTGCCTAATTTCCTTACCCAGTATTGGAATTAAGCACGGATTCTTTTTAATCCATTATTTCTCCCATATCAATGGGTTTTTTAAGGGGTCAGTAGTTTGTAGTCCGTTGTCCGTTGTGGGGATTTGAGATGCCTAACAACTTGAGTTTCCCTCCCTTGAGCGGCCGCCTCGTAATTTGTCATCCCGGCCAAATTTCGCGGAGCGGGATGCGAGCCG
>JASFIT010000235.1:0-7367 GCA_050122535.1 Desulfobacteraceae bacterium
GTTGGTGTTGTTGTCCCACTTGTCACTCTTCGATAAGGATCTGATAGATTCTGTGTCCCTGGACGTTGATCATGATCTTCTGGCCAACCCGAATTTCCCCAAAAGGCGTATCTTCCCGCTGCCATACGCCAGGATGGGATTGATAGAGCCTCTCGATCCTCACGTCTCCTGGCATAAGGGTATATTTCTCGTTGTTCACCTCGATATGCCGATACTTTTCCACCCAAGGGTCTTTTGTCACTGTACCGCTTACCCAGATGGTCATGGCAAAAGCGGAGCCTGAGAAGGCGAGCAAGAGCAGCCCTATCAGCGTTATGACAAGCAGTCTTTTTCTCTTATTCTTCACTTTCATACTCCCCCACCTATTTGGCCTTTGGTCCTACTTTATAATACCTGGAGGCGACCCGAACATTGCCTCCTTTAACGTCCACAAGATAGTCGTACCGGCTAAAATGGATAATGGAGTAACCGGCCGGAGGATTAAAAAAACCCAGATAGTCGACGCTGAATTCGTAAGGTTCTCCCAGCACCTCATGGGCAGGACTGGGCAGGCCAACGTCCATATGGGTAGCCAGCGTCATGGGAATTTCTATATCGGGCACCGGATAATTGCCCCTTCCAAGTTCAGCCGCTTCCCTGTGCAATCCCCCTTCGGAGACATAGAAATCCTGTTTATATGGGACCACATTGGCGGCGATCCTGATGTCTGTGGAGGATGTCCGGGTGACGGCAATGCCTATGAGTGTGAGCACAACGAGCATCATCAAGGCGATGACCGTTATGCTTCCCTTTTCGTTCCGGTTTTGCACAACAGGGTTCGTCATCATATTCCCTCCCATAATCCCTATGGGATAAGGCAAGAACTCAGCAATATGCTATGACTATTATCTCCCCAGGTGACCACTACGGTGACTGTCTTCATCTGCGGATCCGTAGAATCGGCGATATTCCATATCCTGCGGTATTCTCCTCCTGCGACCACCTGTCCCGCCGCATTGACGGTTTCCTGGAAATCCACAGTGGTTATGGAGTCGAGATTGCCGTTGTTTGCTGCTGTGGTGTCAACAAGGTCACCATCGTCGAAATCCTTGCCCATAAGATCTTCCATCTTGTCCTCGGCCAGGCAGAGGGCCGTCGTCGTATTGTCGCTAAAATAATTCCCCCTTATGGCCGAAACCTGCATAGAGGCCACGCCCAAAAGGCCTATGGTCAAGATGGAAACCGCGATTAAGACCTCAAGCAGGGTAAAGCCTGACTGCCCGTCACGCAGTCTTCTTACTCGCTTTGCCACGGGGAGCTTCATTGAATGTATGGCTGCCCTCTTTCTCATAGCCCTATGTTTCTCGTTTTTATCAATGCCTTTAATAGCCTACGCCTGTAACCGTCACCAGGGGTCACATTCATGCCGCCGATATTGTAAGTGTTAGGGTCCGTGTATCCCCTGATGATATTGCGTGTTCTTCCCATCAGATAAATCTGCACGGCCCTCACGTCCCTTTCATTGAAGCCTGAATCCACTTCACTCCCGTCATCGAGTACGTATCGGAATTGAAGATTGTCGATATCCTCTGCCATGACCTGTGCTTGTTCATTGTTTCCCAGATTTCGCCGCATCAAGTTGGGATGCTCAGGGTCGGCATCATCCACATAGTAGATAATGATATCTGCCCTGAATATCCAATCGTCTTCGGTATAGCTCTCAACAAGGGACTTGGAGAGGTTCATGATCCCGGTACTGTTCGTTACCTGGAAGAATTCGGCCCTGGACAGATCGTTCTTTACCAGGACTGCGTACTTATCTTGCGTGAGATTGCCCGCATCACGCAGTGTGCTGCTTGCCGTGGTCATACTGGCTGCCTCACCCAAGGCAAGCTGCCTGCCGTTTTCCATACTCGCTTTGACGATCACAATAAGATCCGTGTTGTCCTTGATGTCATCCCCCGCAGCACTGATGTTATCGCGGGCATAGATGATGGGACGCATAGACTCGTCAGCCCCCATGTCATCCCAATTCATGGTAATGATGGAGGCCTCAAAATTGGTGTAGTACCCGGCCATCTGTATGTCCCGGGAGATCAGCTGCATGGCCCCTCTAACGTTCTGCTGGGTCATGGCAACTTGGCTCTGCACAACATAAGAATCTTGCTGGGATTTGAAGGTAAAGAAAATGGCGGTCAATACCACAGTAGCAATGGCCATGGCAACCAGGAGTTCCACGAGTGTAAATCCTTGATTTTTGGCCTTTTTCTGTTTCATTGCCTCTTTCTACTCCCAGGAAGCTGAAGATGCATCCCATTTCCTAAGCAAGATGGCGCCGGTTGCCATGACAGCCACAACATATGAGGTGTTCTTATTATTTAGCAGGTAAACCTCTCCTGCGGAATTGAACTGTCTGTTGATCATGCCACGTGAATTAAAGACAACGGTATCATCACCGTCGTTACCACCGTTGTTATCGTCAAGAGTGATGTTGTTATCAAAACCTCTACCTGCATCCAGGGGATTGGAACCCGCTGCACGTCCATATCCAATGTTTCCCTTGTCATCGTAGCTGAGGAAGTCCATTGTTTTCAGGACCACATTGTCCCCAGCCGCATAGTAATCTTTGTCTGCACCTCCACTGATAACCTGGTATGTTCCGGCCCCAGCATTGAAAACGACGGCACAGTCAGCATTGTCCTTGACAGCCTCCAACTTCGCCCACTGCATGTTCGAATAAAGATCTGTGGCTGCACTTCTCAGTTTGTAATTGGGATACCAACGTGAGAAGGCAGGGATTGCGATTGAGGCCAAAATTCCAATTATGATAATGGTCACCAGGAGCTCAGCGAGGGTAAAACCTTCTTTCCTCAACATGTTCCACCCATGGATCATTTTTCTTCTGTTCTGCAAAAGGGGTGCCAATAGGCCGAATGTGGCAAGAAGGATTTATCAAGTTCCTGGTGTGCGGGACTTGGCTCGGGCAGACACCTTTCCAAGCCATTGAAATTTCATTTATTTTTTTCCGGATCCCTACTTTTGCGCCGAGCTCGAGGAAAACCCACGAAAGAGCGCTCAACAGGTTTCTTGACACGCTACGCCTACTGGCTATCCATATCTTTACAGAAAGGGGAAATTATAAAGGGCTTATTGTTCGTAACTAGCAAGAATTTATGGGGATTCTGGCTGCCACCAAAATCGTCAAATCATTTATCAACTGTAAAATAATCTTACACTTGGGCTGTCTTGGCTAAGTTACTGGGATTCCAGCAAATTGTCAAGTTTTTCCCACCCTGGCCTTCTTCGAGAGCTCCATAGTCCCAGCGGGCCAGCCAAAGCAGTCAATGCGTGCTTGTGGCAGGTCGCCACGATCGACTGCAATATGGCATGACTGTGCCCGAATCAGGTATACGGAGTGGAGCCGGGGGCCACGCATCCATCACTCCAAAAACATTGCGACATCAGGGTGCCGTCTTAAGCCTTCTTACAGGTGGCAAAAGCCATTTCAAGACCTTTTGAGGCTGTGTCCCAATTCGTCATCCCGGCCAAATCCGCTTAGCGGGATGCGAGCCGGGATCCAGATGATTTAAGTTTCCGAGAGCTTGCTGGATTCCCCTTCGGTGTTGCTCAGGGCCGTGAGCCTGTCGAAGGGCAGATGATGCCTTAATGGTGGTTCAGGGAACAGTCAATCCTCTTGAGGTAGGCCGCCATGATAGACTACAATACGGCATGACTGTGCCCGAATCAGGTACACAGAGTCGAGCCTGGGGCCACGCATCCATTACTCCAAAAACATTGCAACGGCGGGGCGCCGTCTTAAGCCTTCTCTTACGTGTGGAAAAAGCCATTTCAAACCCTTTTGACGCTGTGTCCCAATTCGTCATCCCGGCCAAATCCCGCTTAGCGGGATGCGAGCCGGGATCCAGAATGATTTAAGTTTTCGAGATCTTCCTGGATTCCCCTTCGACTTCGCTCAGGGTGGTGAGCGTGTCGAACCACGGGTCTCGCCCAAAACCGTTGGGCTCGCCCGGAATGACAATTTGGTCGAATTGCGACACACTTTTTTTGTGGTTGGATGCTTTACGGTATAGTCCCTCTGTTTTTCATCCCATCATGAGGCCGTTGGCATACTAGACGTGGATACGACAGAGCACAAGGGAGGGAAAGCCTTCCCATCATACCACATGAAGTGGATCCCCTTCATTCTCTTCTTTATTTCTGGCTTCAGCGGACTGGTATATGAAGTGGTCTGGAATCGCATGCTCGTCCTCGTCTTTGGGAACACCACCCTTTCCACGAGCACCATCCTCGCCTCCTTTATGGCTGGGCTATCCCTTGGAAGCTATTTCTTGGGAAAGGTTGTGGATGAGAAAAAGACAGGTATCCTGACCCTGTATGGTTGCCTGGAGATTGGCATCGGCCTGTTTGCCCTCATCTTTCCCCTGCTACTTCACATGCTCACACCTTTGGAAGTGTGGCTTTCGCAGGCCCTTGGGATCAGCTATCATCTACGAGCCATCACGCGGGCCCTTTTCTGTTTTGGCTTGTTGATCGTCCCCACATTCTTGATGGGGGGCACCTTTGCCGTGATCGGCAAACATGTGATCCAACATGGTCAGAAGCTTGGCCGTGATACAGCTTTTCTTTATGGCGTGAACACCGCAGGTGCGGTCTTAGGGGCCGGGCTTTCAGGGTTCTTTCTCATCAAGGCCTTTGGCCACAGTGGGGCCTTTTTTCTGGCTGCTCTTCTGAATATTTTGACAGGGTTGGCGGCCATGGGTCTGGAGAAGTGGCGAGGTCCCTATCCCGAAAAACGACAAACGGGCTTTTTCCCCACCCCGTCTGCGCCAGTCCACGCCTCTTCGATCCAAATATCCCTGGGGCTGTTGGCTTTGGCCGTCTCAGGCTTCTGTGCACTTGCTTATGAAGTCTTCTGGACACGTCTTCTCATCCTGATGGTGGACAATTCGGTCTACTCTTTCACCATTATTCTCGTGGCATTCCTTTTGGGAATCGCCATTGGGAGCCTTGCTTCAGCACCGCTCATCAAATGGCTGAAAAATCCCCTGCTGATCTTTGCCCTGTTGGAAATGGGAATAGGCCTGAGTGCCTTTTTCTTCCCATTTGCCGTCCATCCTAAACCGGTTGGAGCCAGTGTGCCCTACTACGTCTTCTTGATTCAGAAGGTGTTCCTTATGGTTTTAGTGCCCACAATCCTCATGGGAATGACCTTGCCCCTGATGGCCAAGATTTACCAATCCAGGGAGCAGGGGGTGGGCAGGAATCTGGGAACCGTCTATGCCGTAAATACGGTGGGAGGCGTTCTCGGTGCGGCAGCTGCAGGGTTTGTCCTGATTCCCCTTGTGGGCTTTCAAAAAAGCCTTGTTCTCTTGCCAGCCCTTAACCTGGCCATCGGGGGCCTTATCTTGATGAGCCTCTTGAAGCGCGTGCCAAGAATTTGGGCTGGCGCTGGCTTTGTCGTTCTGTTCATCCTTGGCATCTGGCTCACACCCCATGATCTTGTCCAGAAGAGATACGCCCAGCTGGAACCCCGGAGCCGCCTCATCTTTTACAAGGAGGGCCTGGCGGCCACGGCGGCCATTTTCCAGAGACCCGATGGCGCAAGGGTTCTCTACCTCAACGGAATCCCTGAAGTGAGGACCGACCTGAACAGCGTGAGGACCTTCAGGCTGATGGGGGCCCTGCCCACACTGCTCCACGAAAATCCCCAAAAGGCCCTCATTATCACTTTTGGTGCCGGGATAACCACGGGAACCGTGGCGATTTCTTCCGATAGGGTGGATTGTGTGGAGCTGGTGGGTGCAGCCCGGGAAATAGCCCAACACTTCTCCCGGGAAAATAATGGGATTATGAAGAGGGATAAAATCCATCTCCATATCAACGATGCCAGGCATTACCTCTTGACCACCCCAATGAGATACGACCTCATTGTGGCAGATGCCACCCATCCCAGGAGTTATGACAGCTGGATCCTCTTTACCAAGGAGTTTTACGAATTGGTCCGTAAACGTCTCGAATCTGATGGAATCTTTTGCCAATGGATTCCCTTGCATGGCATGGACCTGAAGCAGTATATGGCTATTGTCCATACCTTTTTTGCCGCCTATCCGCACACCTCCATCTGGACCATAGGAGAAGAGTACTCCCTGTTAATAGGAACCCCTGAAACGCTCCAGATTGATTTCACCCGTTTTGTAAAGAAGATGCTCAATAAAGAGATGCGCCACGATCTGATGAAGGTGGGCCTTGAGAATCCCTTTAGATTCCTTTCCCATTTTACCGTGGGTGAAAAGGGCGTCGAAAAGATGCTAAGGAAATTCCCTTCTGTCATAACGGACGATTCCTCTCAGCATCTCTTTTTCAAGATAACAGCCACGCCAGAAGAGATGTATGACAAATGGCTCTCCCGCAACTACCAGCAGCTGCACCTCCACCGAGAGTCCATTTTGTCTCATCTCACCAACATGGGACGCACGGAGAGCCAGAGAAGACGTGTTATGGATATGATGAGAGCGTATGAGAATAGAAAATATTGAGGCTGTCGGAAAACGCCCATCTGCTGCGTTACCCTCATCCCTCGTCACTGCGGCGTACTTCTCTGTACGCCTCATTCCTCGGGATTTCGGAAGCCTTGCATATGGACATTTTCCATCAGCCTCCCCGTAACTGGTTTTTGGACATTCTCATCAGCGTTGTGTCCGTAAAACAACTTTAAAAACGTAAATACCCTATAAGTCATTGCGAGGAGTCCCGCGCATCGCGGGACGACGAAGCAATCTCCTAAAGGCAAGGACATGCGCAAACTTACGCAAGAAGAGATTGCTTCGCTGCGCTCGCAATGACCCTTCGTGTACGACTTAATTATGCAAAGAAGTTTTGGGACACGACGCTAGTTCCTCATAACAAGATCCCTATCACATAAAGCTACCTCAACACATACATCCTTCCTTTTCCCCCAGCGCCCATCACTTTTGGTGGAAGCGTAAAGTTTTTTTACAGCCGATCAAATTCTTTACAGTCTTGGTGTCAGTCCTCCCCGCCGACTCAGGCCAAAACCCTTTTCATATCAGCAGGATACACGGAATCCCACCCTGGTGGCATAGCTTTTGCTTCGAAAAGCGTGCGGTCATTCGTGTTCAAGGCCACTCTTTTTAAGGAGCAAATCATGAAACACACTGTGAGGATCAGAAAAAAAGAATCAGGGTTTTCACTTATAGAACTCCTTGTAATCATCGTCATAATCGCAATCCTCGCTGCCATAGCTATCCCCGCCTTTTCCGCCTGGTTGCCCAACTACAGGCTAAGACAGGCGGCCAGGGATGTGTATTCAAATCTTCAGAGGGCAAAAGTGAATGCCATAAAGAGCA
>JASFIT010000236.1:0-7358 GCA_050122535.1 Desulfobacteraceae bacterium
CAGAACTTATGGATAGAGAGAGAGCCGTGGAACAGGCCATCTCCCAGATTGAGAGGCAGTTTGGTCGGGGCTCCATCATGAAGATGAGCGAGGAGAGGGTGATAGATTTACCCGCCATCTCCACCGGTTCCCTTGCTCTGGATGTGGCCCTCGGGATCGGTGGTGTCCCCAAGGGACGTGTGGTGGAAATATATGGACCCGAAGCCTCGGGCAAGACCACCCTGGCCCTTCATGTGGCTGCCGAAGCCCAAGCCCAGGGAGGCATGGTGGCTTTCGTCGACGCTGAGCATGCCCTAGATGTGGGTTACGCCAGGAAATTAGGGGTGGATGTGGACAGCCTTCTTGTCTCGCAGCCGGATACGGGTGAGCAGGCCCTGGATATTGCCGAAATCCTGGTCAGGAGCGGTGCCATAGATGTGCTCATCATCGATTCAGTTGCAGCCCTTGTGCCAAGGGCCGAGATCGAGGGTGAGATGGGTGATCAGCATATTGGGCTTCAGGCGAGGCTCATGTCTCAAGCCTTGAGAAAACTGACCGCCACCATTAGCAAATCCATGACATGCGTCATATTCATCAATCAGATAAGGATGAAAATTGGTGTGATGTTTGGGAATCCGGAAACCACCACCGGAGGGAATGCCCTGAAATTTTACGCTACCCAGCGACTGGATATCCGCCGCATTGGGGCCATCAAAGAGGGTGACCAGGTGGTGGGCAACAGGACCAGGGTCAAGGTGGTGAAAAACAAGATAGCCCCACCCTTCAAAGAGGCCGAATTCGACATCATCTACGGAAGAGGAATATCCAAGGAAGGAGACATCCTTGACTTGGGCGTGGGCCTTGGACTCGTAGAAAAGAGCGGCGCCTGGTATTCCTTTGAAGGAGAGAGGATCGGTCAGGGAAGAGAAAATGTGAAAAGATTCTTGGGTGAAAATCAGGACATCAGAGATCGCATTGGCACTCTTGTGGTGGAGAAGACGGGTATCCAAAGACTTGAAGGGAAGGATCAGAGGCGAGAGGATAAAGAGACCTAGGGTGGCATCCCTGAAAAGGGTCAAGGACAAGTTTCACCCGCCAACGCGCTATGGCGGGTTAACCCGCCATAGCGCGTTGGCGGATGAACGTGCCGCTTTGGAGCAAACCGGAGCGAATTGATGGATTTCAGAGAGATCAGGCAGAGGTTCCTAGAATATTTCAAAGACCATCAGCATGAGATTGTAAGCAGTTCCTCACTCATACCCAGGGATGACCCCACCCTCCTCTTTACCAATGCAGGGATGGTTCAATTTAAAAGCCTCTTTTTAGGAGAACAGAAGAGGGGCTACACCAGAGCCGCCACTTCTCAAAAGTGTGTGAGAGCTGGAGGAAAACACAACGACCTGGAAAATGTGGGCTATACGGCGAGACACCACACCTTTTTTGAAATGCTGGGTAACTTCTCTTTTGGGGACTATTTCAAGGAAGAGGCCATCGCCTGGGCCTGGGAGCTTTTGACAGATGGCTACAAACTTCCCGCAGACAAGCTGTATGTCTCAATATTCAAGGATGACGACGAAGCTTACAAGATCTGGGAGCGTGGTATGGGCGTTCCTTCGGAGAGAATCGTCCGGCTTGGTGAAAAAGACAATTTCTGGGCCATGGGTGACACAGGGCCATGCGGCCCCTGCTCTGAAATTCTGATCGATCAGGGAGAGGCCTTGAGCTGCGGGAAACCGGATTGCGCACCAGGGTGCGATTGCGACCGGTATCTGGAGATATGGAATCTCGTATTCACCCAGTTTGATCGTGACCCCCAGGGTAACCTGAATCCCCTGCCAAGCCCCAATATCGACACGGGCATGGGCCTAGAGAGGTTGGCCGCCGTGGTGCAGGGTGTTACGTCCAATTATGATGCGGATATATTTAAGGACATCATAGGCCGCATAGAGGACTTGTCCGAGAAGAGATACGGGCTGGATAAAAAACAGGATATTTCCTTTCGGGTCATTGCTGACCACGCCCGTGCCGCGGCCTTTCTCATAGGGGATGGGATCATGCCATCCAATGAGGGAAGGGGCTATGTCCTGAGACGTATCATTCGGCGGGCCATACGCTTCGGGCAGGTGCTCAGCCTCAATGATCCCTTTCTCCATCTTGTTGCGGACAAGGTGATCGATATTATGGGCGAGGATTACGGAGAACTGCTCAGTGCCAGGAGTCTTATTCAAGGCGTTGTGCTTAACGAGGAGAAAAGATTTGCAGACACCCTTTACTACGGGATGAGGGTGTTGAAGGAAAACTTAGAGGCATTGAAGGATAAAGGAGGCGACTCCATCCCTGGCGACCTGGCCTTTAAGCTCTATGATACCTACGGGCTCTCTGTGGATATTGTGGAGGATGTGGCCAGGGAGGAGGGACTGGTGGTGGATATGGCCGGCTATGAACAGGCCATGGCCAGACAGAGAACCAAGTCTCAGGAGTCGTGGAAGGGTAGCGGAGAGGAAGAGATTCCGGAAGCCTATCGGAAACTCACCGCAAAAGGGCTTTCCAGTCAATTTGTGGGCTATGAGAACATGAATTCCCAATCAAAGGTGCTCGCCCTTCTTATGGGAGGCCATGAGGCATCTTTTGCCCAAGCAGGGGATGAGGTGGAAGTCATCCTCAATCTTACGCCCTTTTACGGAGAAGCCGGGGGACAGGTGGGAGATACGGGCTGGCTGATCCGAGACGGAATGAGACTGCGGGTAACAGATACACTGAAGTTTGGCCAGGATTTTGTTATCCACAAGGGGAGAATAGAAGAAGGGACGCTTTCATTGGGCGATGATATAGAGGCCAAAGTGGACGAGGAGGAAAGAAAGGCCACTGCCCGCAATCATTCAGCAACCCACCTCCTTCATGCAGCCCTCAGGGAAGTACTCGGGGACCACGTGAAGCAGGCAGGGTCCCTGGTTGCCCCGGACAGACTTCGATTTGATTTCAGCCATTTTACCCAAGTTGACCAGGAGAGACTAAAGGAGGTGGAGGCCCTTGTGAACAGGCATATCCGGGAAAACTATCCCGTAGCTACCGATGTGTTGCCAAGGGAAGAGGCCATGAAATCAGGGGCTATGGCCATTTTTGAAGAGCGATATGGCGAAGAGGTGAGGCTGGTTCGTGTGGGAGATGACATCAGTATGGAATTGTGCGGAGGAACCCACACCGCAAGGACGGGTGATGTTGGACTCTTTAAGATCGTGAGTGAGAGCGCCGTAGGGGCTAACCTGCGCCGAATTGAGGCGCTGACTGGTAAGGCGGCCTTTGAATACGTTCAGAACCAGGATGATAGACTGAAGTCCCTGGCCCTGCTCCTGAAGACCATACCCGATCAAGTTAAAGAGAAGGTGGAAAGACTGCTAAGGGAACAGAAGGATAGAGACCGACAGATAGAATCCCTTAAGGCAAAACTCCTCTCCACTAGGTCAGGGGACCTGTTTGAGGGCGTAAGGGAAATCAATGGCGTAAAGGTCCTTTCCCAGGAGATGGAGGCCGCTTCTCCAAAGGATCTCCGAGAATATGCCGATCAAATCAAGGATAAATTTCGCTCTGGTATTATTGTTCTGGGCGCCAAAAGAGAGGATAAGGCCATGTTGGTCTGCTTGGTCACCAAAGATCTTCTGGATCGTTTCAAGGCCGGGGAGATCATCAGCCAATTGTCCGTCATTGTGGGAGGTAAAGGGGGCGGTCGTGCTGATATGGCTCAGGGTGGGGGAAGCAGACCCGAGGATCTTGGACGCGCCCTCGAATCTGTATATGAACTCGTTGAAAAAAGCGCTAGTTCACTTTAAGTTCTTGCCTCAAGTCCCGAGTTCTCTCGGGACAATCCTCAAGTCCACCGAAGGTGGACGCTCCTTAAATCCCGCTGAAGCGGGATGCTCCCATTAAAAGGTCCACATTTTCGGTGCTTCAGGCTTCTTCTCTTTTTTTTCCTCTTTTTCAGTTTTCTCTACAGGAGGCTCCCGTTCTCTAATCTTCTCTTTGCACCTGCTGATATACTCTAGGGCCTCATGATATTGCCCCATATCTGGGTAATTCTGAATAAGATACGTATATCTGTTCATGGCGGTCCGGTACTTGCCCATCTTGTAGTAGTAGTGGCCTACATAGAGTTCATATTCCGCCAAATATATGAGGCATTGCCTTATGTTCTTTCGGCCCCTGTTCGCATACTCACTTCTTGGGAACCTTCTTACGAGCCGTTCGAATTCCTCCTTGGCCCTGAGGGTAAAACTCTGATCCCTATCGATGGCGGTGACCTGTCGAAAACTACACATGCCCTTCTGGTAAATCACATAGGGGATATTCTCGTTCTTGGGATGGAGCTTTTCAAAGTCGTCATATGCAGCAAGGGCTTCCTCAAACTCCTCTTTTTCATAAAGGCCGTCGGCCATTTTCAACTCAGCCATGATGGCATACTTGCTGTATGGATATCTGTCCTTCAGCAGCTGAAAGGCTTCAGTAGCCTCCTCGTAATTCCCTCTTTCAAAATTTGTCATACCTTCGCTCATGAGTTCAGCGGGTCTCTTGTCCTCTTCTCCTCCAAAGTATTTTTCGTAGAGAGAACACCCCCCAAGAAGGAGTAACACTGTCGTTCCCAGAAGTATATTCCTTATGATAAAGCCTAATTTATTCATACCTATAATCTAATCACCTCTGCACAATTCTCATCTATTGTAAGTTTTTAGCTTTACTCCAAATCCTCCAGGTATCTCTCTGCATAAAATGAGGCCGTCGCTCCCTCCCCCACAGCTGTTGAAATCTGGCGCCAGGGTTTGGACCGGATATCTCCGGCTGCAAACACCCCAGGGACAGAAGTCTCCATCTTCTCGTCGGAGACGATGAAACCATTCTCATCCTGTTTCATCATTCCGTTGATCAGGTCTGCATTGGGTTGAGTCCCTATAAAAATAAAAACACCCTGGACCTCTTTGCGGCTAATTGCCCCGGTCTTCACATTTTTGAGCTCAATACCTTCAACGCCATTCTCACCCAAGATCTTAAGCGGAATTGTATCCCATATGAATTTAATCTTCTCCTGGGCCATGGCCCGATCCTGGAGCAGCTTAACGGCCCTAAGTTCATCCCGGCGGTGGGCGAGATGAATCGTACTGGCGAAACGGGTCAAAAAGATGGCCTCTTCCAACGCTGTGTCTCCTCCACCGATCACAGCCACGTCCTGATCCTTGTAAAAGGGGCCATCGCAGGTGGCACAGTAGGAGACCCCCTTACCCATGAGTAGCTCTTCCCCTTCAATACCCAGTTTTTTTGGTGTCGCTCCAGTTGCAATAATAAGCGCCCTTGCCTCCAACCGCCCCTTGTTCGTGATCACAATCTTCTTTTCCGGGGAAAGTTCCAACCCCATCACCTCTTCCAGCTGGATAGAAAGGTCGAAATTCTCCACCTGGGTTTTCATCCTCTCCACCAATTCAAATCCGGAGATTCCATCAGGAAACCCCGGATAGTTTTCAACCCAATCGGTGTTCAAGACCTGTCCTCCAGGAGCAAGCCTTTCCAGCAGCACGACATTCAAACGTGCCCTTGCCGTGTAGAGGCCGGCTGTTAACCCTGCCGGTCCGCCGCCTATAATAACTATATCATGCATTTATAGCAGTTTTTTCAATTCTTCTTCGATGTGGCTCTTGGGATGGGCACCCACGATGCTCTGGGCCAACTCTCCTCCTTTGAAGAGGAGAAGCGTAGGTATGTTCCTTATGCCAAATTTGGCGGGCGTCTGTCGGTTCTGGTCAACATCCATTTTGGCCACTTTTATCTTTCCTGCGTATTCTTTGGCCAGTTCCTCAACAACCGGGCCCACCATTCTGCAAGGACCGCACCACGCTGCCCAGAAGTCAACCAGAGCAGGAATATCGGAATTTACGATCTCCGCATCAAAAGTCTCGTCGGTCACCTCTAAAAGATCTGACATTTGGGTCTCCTTTCCACAAAAACAATTTTCCAGAATGAATTAACAATCCTTATGCCTTTTGTCAACTTCCCTTTTGCCCAGCCCTCCCCTTGAGTCCACCTCGGCGGACTTTCCTCGAGCTTTCCTCCAGTATTACCACAACGCATGCTTTTCCTCTTCCATGAACCTTTCATATTTCCCAAAGACTTTACGGATGCTCATCTACCGAAAAAGCCCTCAGACGCTATGCTCCTTAAGACTGTTGTCCTTAAAGTATGAGACCTTTGAAAAATGCTCAATTCTGTTCAAGGTCAAGGAAGGCGAAGATTTTAACCGCAGGAATACACGATAAGTATTTCGAGGATTTACCCGCCAAAGAGCTATGGCGGGTTAAAATCTGAGTCTGACACAGCCTGCCCGCCATCGCGAGCATGAGCTCGCTCAGGCGAGGCGGGCGGGAGATTGGGCAAAAGGGGGCGTTTTTCAAAAGTCTCGGGTGGTGATACTGCGGTGTGCAGATATGTGGAGGGATGAATCGGTGGGAGAGCGATTAGATGTGAAGGGAAGTCAAGCCTTCCCGAATGGCGTACTTGGTGAGTTCAGCTATACTGAAAATCCCCAATTTCTCCATGATCTGCCGTCGATGGGTTTCCACCGTCTTCACACTCACACTCAGGCGGGCGGCAATCTCTTTTGTACTGTTGCCTTCAGCGATAAGCTGAAGCACCTCCCTTTCCCTGGCAGTCAAGACCGTATCTGCAGAGGATCTGTCGGTCGTGAGTTTGGTTAAATAATCTTGTACAACGATGCCCGCGATCCCAGGGCTCAGGTAGGTATCTCCTTGCATGACGGCCTGGATGGCAGCAACTAACTCTTCGAAGGCACAATCCTTCAGGAGATAGCCTGAAGCACCCGCCTGGATCATTCCCTGTACAAACTGCTTGTCTGAATACATGGATAAGGCAATCACTTTGGTGTTGTTTGACCCCGAAGTAATAATGCGCGTCGCATCAATTCCGTTCAGGTCAGGCATTGTCACATCCATAATTACCAGATCGGGAGAGAGTTCGCTTGCTAACTTCACCGCGTCTCTCCCATTCTCAGCCTCGCCAACCACCTCCATATCTGAGCGTTCTTGCAGAAGGTTAACGAGTCCTTCACGTGTGATCCTGTGGTCTTCGGCCAAGATAATTCGTACGCCCATAACCTTTCTCCTTTGCCCCCTTATGACTGCTTAAGCGGTGCTGCCAACGTTACGCGACTTCCTTTGCCTTTCCAAGATCTGATCTGCATATTTCCACCTATGGAACTCAACCGCTCACGAATGCTGAAAAATCCGAACCCACTGGCTATGACCATTGGCGAGCCATAATGTGAGCTCTTAAACCCCACACCATTATCCTCCACAATGACGTGAATATTGTCGTCTTTTCTC
>JASFIT010000237.1:0-7327 GCA_050122535.1 Desulfobacteraceae bacterium
TGACCTGCCGTAATGACATTTGGGGTTCCGAGGGTATTGGCAAAACGGTAAACCACACCATCATTCTCCCGGCCGGTACCATAACCCATGACAACGGATTCAGCCCCGAGCTTCTCTTTGTAATGAAGTATCCTCTCCGCGATGGTATCCAAGGCTTCTTCCCATGAGATGCGTTCCCAATTTCCACTAGCCTTTGGGCCGATTCTTCGAACGGGATAAGTCAAACGATCTGGATGGTAGGCCAATTGGGCAGATGCGATGCCTTTGCTGCATAGTGTACCATGGTTAATAGGACAGTCGGGATCGCCAGCGATCTTGGCCACTTTACCGTCTTTGGTATAGACCAAGACGCCGCAACCACCGTGGCACATCCGGCAGTGGCTTTTGACCACAGAATCATATCCGTAAACTTCCATCTCCTTTTCCACATTGGAGTAAACAAATCGGGGCATATGGTGTATTCCTCCGCGTATAGATGAGTCGTGTTGAAACGGCGTTTGGTGGTGAGCCTTCGGCCGCGAAGTCTTTCGTTTATACCATCAAATGAGATTTTCCAACAAAAATCTTTGTGCCATTTATTTTCTTCTTAGAACAATTCTTTCTCGCCTCTCCAACTCTAATATTCGTACATACCTAAATAGAAATGGCGTGCATTGCTGCAAAAGCCAAATCCACCGTATAATTCATGGTTCACTGCTGGAATCAGTGGAATTCGGAGGATTCCTGATCACCAGCAAGGTATTAGATGCTAGGCGCCGAGGAGTGACAACTGAGGCGTTTGGAGCAATACGCCGCAAGCCTGCCCCCGCGAAGCCTGCGCCCGCGAAGGCGGGGGGCGGGGGGAGGAGCGATCAAAGGCAACGCCGCTCTTTAGATCCCGTCTCGGCGGGGACATGATGCCTTGATGGTGTATCAGTGGAAATAAATGCTGCTTGACAGGGTTTATGAGTTGTCCTAAAAATAGAATTTTCAGTGTAAGTAGAAAGCCTTACCTGGTGTTCCCCCATTTGACAAAGGAGATGATCATGGCAGATGCAGAAAAGATTTTGGAGGCGCGAGGGGTCTCGGAGATGCCAGAAGAAACGGTGAGCGTAAAAGGGAAATGGATTAAAGGTGCTGAAAACCTTGATTGGGGAATGAGAAATCGACTTTCCCGCCTCATTAGGCCGGACGGCCGCTGCCAGTTTCTTCCCATAGATCACGGATATTTCCAGGGTCCTACCCGATGTTTGGAAAGGCCGGGTGAAACCATTAAAGATCTGGTTCCTTATGCCGACGGTCTATTCGTGACAAGAGGCGTTCTGCGCTCCGCCATAAGTCCGGATATGGATACGCCCATTATTCTCAGGGTCTCAGGGGGTACAAGTGTAGTGGGAAAGGATCTGGCCGATGAGGTTCTTACCACCTCCATAGAGGAGATCATCCGTCTCAATGTGGCGGCTGTTGGGATTTCCATTTTTGTGGGGAGTGATTATGAAAAGGAGAGCCTCGAGAGTCTGGCTATGCTTGTCAATGAATGCGAAGATTATGGTGTTCCAGTGATGGCCGTGACCGCCGTGGGAAAAGAGCTGGAGAAGAGAACGGGGCGCTACCTGGCCTTGGCATGTCGTATTGCCGCCGAACTGGGGGCAAAAATCGTAAAGACGTACTATTCTGCCGAAGATTTCGATAAGGTGACCAATGGGTGCCCCGTGCCTGTCGTCATTGCTGGTGGACCCAAGTGTGAGACAGAACTGGAGGTCTTCGAGTTTGTATACGACGGCATGCAAAAGGGAGCCATAGGGGTAAACTTGGGAAGAAACGTCTGGCAGAATCCCCATCCCGCGGCCATGATGAAGGCATTGAACACCGTAATCCATGAAAACGCCGCACCGAAGCAGGCATTTGACCTATTTGAAACACTCAAGAGAGAAGGATGAGAGGGTCGCAGTTGCCGGGTTCAGTCCTGTGAACGGAACATGACCAAAGACAAGTGAGAAACAAGCAGAAAATCATGCGCGTTTTGATGTATTACAGCAATGAGGACGTACGCCTTGAGGAAATGCCCATACCGAAGGTAGGGCCTGGCGAATTGCTTATGAAGGTTAAGGCGAGCGGCATATGTGGAAGCGATGTTATGGAGTGGTACCGGCGCGATAAGGTTCCGCTGGTCCTAGGACACGAGACCGCGGGAGAGGTGGTTGAAGTGGGCAAGGGAGTGAATAAATTTGAGCGCGGAGATCGAATTGCTGCAACCCACCATGTTCCCTGCAACACATGCCATTACTGCCTCAATGGCCATCATACAGTGTGTGAAACGCTGCTAAAGGGGACTCACTTCCACCCGGGCGGCTTTGCTGAATATGTGCTTGTCCCCGCTATTAACGTGGACCGGGGGGTTTTCAAAATCCCGGATGGCGTTACCTATGAGGAAGCATCCTTCATGGAACCCTTGGCATGTGTCCTGAGGGGCCAGAGAAACGCAGGCCTAAGACCAGGGCAGTCCGTATTGGTGCTGGGGAGCGGTATATCCGGATTGCTCCACGTGAGCCTGGCTCGCGCCCTTGGGGCGGGATTGATTGTGGCCGTGGATACCATTCCCTTTAGGTTGGAAAAAGCAGGGGAGATGGGCGCCCATGCCTATCTTAAAGCAGATGAGACACTGGTGGAATCCCTGAAAGAGGTTAATGAGGGGCGGCTGGCGGACCTCGTTATTATTTGCTTTGAGGGGTTTATTCCACTCGCCTTTCAAGGCGTGGAAAAGGGGGGGACCATCCTCTTCTTTAGCGGTGCGTCCGAGGGAGCAACCATTCCTGTTGCCATCAATGATATCTTCTGGCGAACGGAGATAACCCTGACAAGCACCTATGCGGGTGCACCATATGATTGCGAGACAGCCCTCAAACTCATACATGCAGGTACGGTTCCGGTCACCAAGACCATTACCCACAGGCTGGCTTTGGGAGAAGCACCTGAGGGATTTCAGAAGGTTTGCGCGCCTTCAGAACATGAGTGTGTAAAAGTAATAGTGGAGCCAGATAGATGAATTGAATATTGACGATTGAAGACCGGTGATTGCTGATCGTCAATCAATAATCGACAATCGAAAATCAGAAATAGTCAATGGTCAATCTTCAAGAGGAGGAGAAAGATGTCTTCAAAGAAGCCAAAAGAATCTGCTGATTTTGAAAGGGCCATGGAGATTGGCCGACCGCCCAATATCGCGAAGCTTTTTCCCAATTCAAGGGCTCTCATTGTGAGCGGCAAGGTCATAGATCGGGCAATGGCGGCCAGAGGAAAGGCCATGACCATAGCGGCCAACGGCAGAAACCATTTTGTTATCCGCGGAGCCCTTCAAGCGGCCCAAAGGGCCAATGCGGCCATCATTATGGAGATCGCCAAGTCTGAGGGGGGTGCCAATGCGTACTGTGCGGTCAATTACTGGAATTTGGCGAGACAAGTGGATGCGGTATGCAACGAATTAGGGGTCACAATACCCGTCGCCATCCACGCAGACCACTACGGCATAAAAGGTGATAAGGATGTGGAGGCTGCAAAGGTTGAGATCCCATCCATGTTTGGTGCAGGGATCACATCCATTGCCATTGATGCCTCACACCTCCCTGACGATGAGAATCTGCTGGCCAGCATTGCCCTTAACCCTTTTGTGCCCAAATGGGCCGGCTATGAGACGGAGGTGGGCGAGATCAAAGGCAAGGAAGGACTTTCAACAATGGAGGAGGCCCTTTTTCTGATCCAGGGACTAAACGCCCATGATATCTTCCCGGACTGGATTGCCCTTAACAATGGCACGACACATGGCATCCAGGACGCGGAAACCGGTATTCAGGTGCCCCTTACTGTTGAAATTCACAAAGCCCTTGAAAAATATAGGGTCTCTGGAGCCCAACACGGCACCTCGGGGAATGATTCGGAACGTCTCAGGAAAATCGTCCAAGAAACAAACACCACAAAGGCCAACGTGGCAACGGCTCTTCAAATGCTCACATGGGGCGTTAGGGTGAACGATTATGGAAACGCCATGCTTGATGAAGGGGGAGGGTTTGTGAAAGAAGGGGACAAAGGTGTTACCCCTGAATTGTGGGCTGAAATGGTTACGTACGCGAAGGAGAAAGGGCTTAAGGGAGGCAATTACAAAAAGCTCAACCTCCCCTTTGAAAACAAACTGTTAGGATTACCACAAGCGGTGAAGGAGAGGATGGTCAAAGCGGTGGATGATTTTGTCTATGACCTTCTGAGCAACGTGTTCAACGCAAAAGACACGGCTCCCCTGGCCATCGAGGCCATTATTGACGCAGGCTCATATGATTTGGGGCCAAAAGTTGGCCGGATGGAAGATCCGGCCGAGTGGACAGAGGCAAAGATCCGTGAGCGCGCTGCGAAAATCAGCCCTGAAAAAGGTCCAAAAGGGGACTTTGATGACTAAAAGGGGTGAAATGCAGAGAGCAGGGGATAGCGCCCATCTCTGGGTCAAGGACATAAAGGTTGATGACCATGTCCGTGGCCATTACCTTGTTAAGGGCAGAAGAGTGGGATTAACCAAAAGGGGAGATTCCTTCTTGCGTATTACCCTGACCGATCGTACGGGAGATATTGAAGCCAGAATGTGGGAGAGGGCAGACGAATATTCTTCCATTTTTGCTGAAGGTGACATCCTGGATGTGGTAGGGTACGCTAGCTCTTTCCGCGACCAGATTCAGGTGACGCTTTCAAGTTTGAGCGTGGCAGAGGATGGAGGAGATCCAAGCCTTTTTCTGGAGACAACGCCCGGGGATGTATCCAAGATGATGACATCATTGAGGGCCATCCTTAGACAAACAAAGAATGCTGATCTTAAGACTCTTATTGACGCGTTTCTCTCAGACCGGCGATTTGTCGCGGTCTTCAAAAAGGCTCCAGCAGCAAAAACATTTCACCACAGTTACCTTGGTGGGCTTCTGGAGCACACCTATTCGGTTTGTGAGATGAGCAGAGCTGTGGCAGAACATTATCCGGAATTGGACGAGGATCTCCTGCTGGCAGGTGCCTTTTTGCATGACATCGGAAAAATAAGGGAATTGGAGTTTGACAAGATAATCGATTACACGGATGAGGGCAGGCTCCTTGGTCATCTGATTTTAGGGGTGAGCATGGTAGATGAGAAGCTGACCGCCATAAAAGGCTTTCCTCAAGGCCTTGCCATCCGCCTCAAACACCTCATACTCAGCCATCATGGCCAGTATGAATTCGGCTCTCCCAAAAGGCCCAAGTTCTTGGAGGCCTTTGCCCTTCATCTGATAGACGACTTGGATGCCAAGATGAACGGTCTGGGCCGTTTTATGGAAAAAGATCGGCAGGAAGGGGCCTGGACCGATTTTAACAGGCTTTTTGAACGTTACTTTTTGAAAGAGGTGTTTTCCGCGGGGCAGAGAGGAAGAGATGCTATTCCCGATGAGGAGGAGAAGCAGGAGGTCTTGTTTAGAACATGAATGAAGAAGGTGGGAGAAAATAGGGCGCCTTGCAAATCTTGATAAAGTGATTAACCCTAAAGATATGAGAAAGACTTAACGAAAAGCGTTGCGTTTAAGCCCAACGGAAATGAGGATTCATGGGATCTGAACCTTTTACGAATAAAAGCGAACGCCCAATAAACTACTTGAGACTTTCGGTCACCGACCGTTGCAACCTTAGATGTACCTATTGTATGCCAGAAGAGGGATGCGCGTTTGTGCCCCATGAGGAGATCCTCACTTATGAGGAGATACTTCATCTCGTCAAGCTTTCTGTACAGTCCGGTATTCGAAAAATACGTTTGACGGGCGGAGAGCCATTGGTTCGGAAAGGCTTTCTCGGTTTCCTTGAGCGGCTGTGTAATACAGAAGGACTCAATGAAGTTACATTGACTACAAATGGGGTTTTGCTGGCGGAGTTTGCTGCTGATATTAAAGATTGCGGCATCTGTCGGATCAATGTGAGTTTGGATTCCCTCAAGGCGAAGCGCTTTTCACACATTACGGGGCGAGACTCTTTTGACCATGTCTGGCAGGGTATTCAGGAGGCAGAGCGCCTCGGATTCAGCCCCATCAAGATCAACATGGTGGCCCTCAAGGGCATTAATGATGATGAGATCCTGGATTTTGCCCGATTGACCTTGGAAAAGCCTTACCATGTTCGTTTTATCGAGTTCATGCCTGTGGGAGAGCAGAATTGCTGGAGCTGGGAGAAATTCATCTCCACGGATGAAATTCGCCGTCGAATTGAGACCCTGGGGACCTTGAGACCCATCAAACCAGACCGTTTTGGTGGTCCGGCAGAAAGGTTCGTTCTGGACGGGAGTAAGGGGGAGATAGGATTTATTGGAGCCCTGAGCAACCATTTTTGTACCCTTTGCAATCGGTTGCGACTGACTGCTGAGGGTCACCTCAGAAGTTGCCTTTTCTCTGAGCAAGAGATTGATATCAAGACGCCCTTGAGGAACGGGAACAATGATGGCCATCTCTTGGCGCTGATCAGGCTAGCCATGGAGAGTAAGCCAAAAGACCATGGCCCCCTGGGACAGGGCCCTCGAAAATGCATTCGTCAGATGTCCACTATCGGAGGCTAGGACCCGCCTCATTAGATTTCTTTTCGAGACGATAAGCGCCGAAGGAAGGCGGTTTTTCCAGGTGAAAAACCTCCTTGGGGATGGTTTTGTTGAAGACCATCTTCCTGTTTCTCAAGATCAAGTTGCTCTTCCCTCCCATATCTTTCACCTTCACTTTACGCGCGTAATAGATCCCATCAATTTGCTGAAAATCCGAAAATCCCAAACCAATGTTCTTTGCAGGGAAAAAGACCATCCTGGGGAATTTGCTTTCAGGGTAAAGGTCTATAATTTCAAGGGCTCTTCCCTTTTCGTCAAGCAACCTGATCTGATTCGCCTTCATGGATATGGTCCCATGATAGGATAGCAAGTGGGGGTATCCTCTCAGAACGGCCCAGACCAGATGTGCATCCAATTCCCCAGGGAGAAATTTCGAAAGGGTTTCGGGAGTAAAGGCCCCAAGGTAGAGTCTCTTTTCTGCGAAAGAAAGGACCTGAAGATTCCTTTCGTCAATCAGGATATGAACAATGGGACGACCCCAGGGGTGGGTAACCTCGATCTTTATTCTGAATGGATTTCTGTTGCCCACTATCAAGACATGCGACTCTGACTCCCAATCCCGGTCTTGAAGGGATAGACCGCCCGTTGTGTAGAACGAGAATACCTTGCGCTCCTGAGCTTGTATGCTGGCCAGGATAACCTCCACGTCCCTGTCAGGAAGGGGTTTGTAGAGTGTGGCGCAGCCGGAGAGGGAAAGGAAAAGAA